>CAZFOQ010000178.1:0-6999 GCA_964520535.1 uncultured Pirellulales bacterium
AATTGGGGCATTATAACCTCTCGCCATGTGTCCGTCATCTGTTCAGCACCTCATTTTCTATACACAGAGCGTTAGGACATTACTTACCAACCAAGTCACAAAGAAGTCTCTAAAAAGTTTTTTTAAAATCGAGGAAGTCCCTCACAAGTGCCATTCTTCATTGTCTTAATATTAAGTTCAAATGTCAAATTACCAGACTTCATAAAGCTTTTAAATGTGTGAAAAGCAAGCCTTATTAGAATAAACTGTTTGAAGAACGGCTGCAATTTTAATTCGTAGATCTTGACCTGTATTTAAAGTTAGATATATTTTCCCTTTCGTTAAGAATAATTATAACTGATTGCACCAATAATTTTTTAAACGAAGGTCCTAAATCAATTTTTTCTATACAATTATTGACAAATCAATAACCTGTGAATCTAGTTATCCAGATTTCTTGCTCTCCTTTGAAAAGTTGGTCAGTGAGCAGTGGTTACTGAGTTGTTATACCAATTGTATATAATAAGTGCGCTTGTGTGTGTCATTTCGAGCGCAGCAAAGCGGAGCCGAGAAATCTGTTTTGAATAGATTTCTCCACTTCAGGCCACTTTGTGGCCCTCCGGTCGAAATGACAAAGGCGCAAATCTCAATCACGATTGGTATTAGTCACTTTTGTATTCACTTGTTAACCACTTGTATTCCTTATTTCTGGCCTAAAAGCGGCTTATAAGTCTTTGAAATATTGTAACTTAGAAGTGGAACATGGAACTCATAATCCATTGGTCGCAGGTTCGAATCCTGCCGGGCCCACATATGAGTTCTTATTCATAAATGATTTGTGCAGTTTTTTCTACTCCCTCGCATCTGTTTTACATGCCGGTTTCCATCCGTGCAAGCACACCAACCCTTGTAGCTTGGCAGGACAGGTCAAATGCTTTCGACAGGTCTGTGATCTTCATAAGCTACGGCGCTGATGATGAATTTGAAGTCAAGGATTCGAAATTCTCAGCAAGTATAAAACTTCATGGCAAGACCGCGTAACCGCTTCTGCTTCGGCTGAAAGTGTAAACGAAAGAGCCATATGCTAATACTCGTAAAGCCAATCCCGAGCAATATATGACAGATCGGCAATTGAAAACACGCCGTCACTATTAAGATCGTACATTTCATAGTACCATTGGTTCCTATAAGAACGTAGATAGTGCTTGGCAAACTCTGAAAAATCATGAAAATTAATGATATTATCACAATTAAAGTCTGTCCTCGGCGGCATAGGTGTTGCGAGCGGCAGCCAGTTAATGTATTCCTCTATATTGGTATAGCCGTCACCGTCACGATCGGTGCTGGCATCGCTTGAGTCATAGGGATTAAGACAATATGCGAATTCCCAGTCATCAGGCATACCATCATCATCGGCATCAGTAGGAGGTGTTGTAGACACCAGTTCAGGCCAACCGCCGACCTCGTCCTCATCGTCGATAATTCTTCCCGTTCCATTTATCACATCATTTATAATACGGGTATCCACATCGTCACGTACAGGAAAGGTCGCGCCAGCATCAGCTATAACCAACTCATAAGCGGTTAACGCATCATCCGTCTCTACCGGTGGGACAGTGATCGGGCTCCAAAGCTTATAGGCAGCTTTCTCGGTATTGGTAAAACCATCAAAAATAACCAAGCTCCAAGGATCTTGCGGATTCATGCCGTTCATCCAATTATCTTGGAAATACGCTTTACTGAAAGTGCATTGTTCCCGGAAAGCGTAGTTGTTGGTGGAATTGGGACCTTCTTTATAAAAATTGCCTACAAAGTTCATATTAGTAATACTGTCTGTATCGGCGTTATATCCCGCATAGGATCCACCCCAGTTGTATAGCACATTATTGCGGAAATCAAAAATCAAACCATCGGGATCAATGCTATAACTATTGTAATTACCCGGGCGGGGACTTCGGCCCCTGTGATGGGCGTAAAGATTATGATGATAAGAATATCCATTGCCGAAGCCACCCCGTATTAAGGAGCCATAACCGTGACATCCCTTGGAATGAATCGCACAATTCAGACTTTCAGTGATCATGCACCACTGAATTGTCACGTTACCCAAGTCTGCGCCTGAACTGGCAACGGAAAGTGTTTCATCTACTGCCCAGCTCGCTGAACAATGATCGATGATGATGTTCCAGCCATCCGAGACCCATACACTATCCAACTCTTCACCCATATTGTCACCGGGACGAAACCGCATATAGCGGACAATAACATGGTCGGTTGCGACTTGAAACTGGTAATTCTTAAGGCATATTCCATCACCCGGAGCGGTCTGGCCCGCAATCGTAATATAGGGATTCCCGACTTTCAGCCGGGACTCCAGTTCAATATTACCTGAAACATCAAAGACGACTATTCTGGGACCTTCGGCCTCAACCGCCTCTCGCAAACTGCCGGGACCTTGATCATTAAGATTGGTGACCTTGAAAATCTGCCCACCACGTCCTCCCACGCTCATCGCCCCAAATCCTTCGGCGCCTGGGAAGGCTGGTTGGGCACATATGGAGTGAGACTCGAATATCACACACAATAGCAAAAAACAATAAAGGATTTTTTTCATCATTTGCATTGATCCGCTTTCATTGTATCTCTTTAGAACATTGCCAGGGAATCAACATTTCTTTGGGAGACAAAGAGATCTGTGTCATTGAAAAAGTTTAACGCTGTTTCTAACCTCCGGTATCCACTACCCTGCCACCGATCAACTGGAAAACTACATAGTTAGCTGTTAACTCCTCTATCGCACCATACTCCATCTGATCCCATACTTCATGTTCGAACACCCTTGCTTCATTGCACAACGTTACGTGACCATCCTTGAACAGGGCGTTGACAGCATAATTACTCTGTCTCTTGTGACTGATCTGTTCTTTATGCCGGATTAAGTCGGTCATGTAGTGAATATGGGGATCGAGCTTGTCGATAGTTTTAGCTGTTTCTTTGGGCATCCCGGTGGAACTGTTCATTGGAATTCTCGGGTCTATAGGAAGGTATGTATATCCCATACGTATCCATTGATTGTGCCCGTCTCCATCCAAGGCATTGAAATTCTGGGGAAGTGTGCCCCAGGGCTTAGGATTATTGTAAGACTCAAACTTGTAAAGCGGTGCTATATTCGAGGGACAGTAAAATACCTTCGGATTTGCTATGTATTTGCCTTCATACAAGACAGCCAGCTTCATGGGAAGCAGCTTCCCACTGGCATCCACAAAGTCGCCACCGCTCCGATATAATGCATAAGAGTGAATTAACATATAGGGACTGGTGTTTGTGTTGTCGGAATTATATATCGGCATGCGATTATCATTGTCCGACGTGTAAGCTGTTATCGCCGTACCGATCTGTTTGACCTGGCTGGAACAGACATCTCGCTTGGCAGCTTCCCGGACCCTGCTCAACGCGGGCATCAGAATTCCCATCAGAAGAGCGATAATCGCAATTACTACCAGCAATTCGATCAATGTAAAACCAACTTTTCCGGTTTTCATAATGCACATTTTCATACAAAGGCAGATTCGACAGTATCCTACTTACTCAAATTATTTAATTTGCTATTATGAGGTCAAATACATTTTCAATTGTGCATTTTTTCATTCAATATTCACAACCACATCTATCGGTTACCGCAACCAGCACTTCTTTCACAATCGTCAAATCACTCATCTGCGAGACAGATCATATCATTAATCTCAAGTCTTTCAAGCCAGTAATGTGGATAAAATGCCACGTCATTGGAATCAATCACACAATCACAGGCGAAGTAGATATCCTGTTCCGGCTTTTTCTTTAGCATATACTGCTAATCATCGTCCGCTAAGCGGCAATAGACAGCTATCATTATTACTATAAGTCACAATACTGCAGAATTAAGTCTGCCCGGATCAGTATCGAAGTACACAAAACCATTTTTCACTATAGACATCTCGTACCATAAAAGCCAAATGATACGGGATGTTAATCTCTATCATAAAACCTGTGAGGAAGTCTTCAACAAAATGTATCTTTATAGTATCTCCTCCTCATCCCCGGATATATATAGCCGGATATCATCAATTAATATAGAACCTGTGCCACCAAATGTGCTCATCCTTTCAAAGCCAATGCCAAGCTCGGTAATATTGTTAAGATCAATGCCAAAAGACTCCAGGTCAATACGCCACTCCTGCCATTCTGCCAGCTTAAGGTCACTCTGTGGACCATCATATACTACCTTGACTCCATTAAGCTTCATGTACATTTGGTCTGTAGTAGAATTGTTTGAACCTCCATAGAACCACAGCGATAATGTCTTAAAATTATCTACCGTCAAATCCGGGCTAATCCCCAGGTCCTCAAGGTTCACTGTAACCTCTGAATAAGTTGCAGTGCTGTTGTTGTATGCAAATGGTGCCGACTGTGCACCACCATGAACGTTATCAATCTCAAGAGAAGGGACTGAAAGATAACCGATGGTCGAGCCGTTTGCTGGGTCATTAGTTAGACCATATCCTCCGTCCGACCATGTCATATAGACCAGATTACTTTCCTCGCCTTCCTCAATGTCGTTGTAGGACTCGAAATCGTCCACAACAACATAGTCGGCTACTGTAAACGCCCAGAGTACACCTTTCCATGGACTATTTGGGTCCTCATCATTAACCTCATCAATCCGCCAGTAGTAGGTCTTACCTAATTCAAGAGATCCCGGATCATAGCTGCAAGGATCCTGGTTGCCTTTGAATTCGGGCCAGAGTGCGATATTGTTGGCATCCTGTACATTGTTGGCATCATTGACGGCATTTGGATCTGTGCCGAAGTACACATCATGGGAGGCTGCATAGTCACCCGGTATCCAGCCAAGAGTCAGACCATCAGGCGTCCACACTATTGTAGCCTGATTACGCGGACCTGGATTCCAGGCAAGTTCCGGAGGGAGTTCACTGGCCGTCACCGCGGTCTGATTTGGATCTTCTGTATGGACCACATTCAATATACCCAAGCCGTCATAGCCGATAATCCATCCCCTATTGATATATTCGTTTACTTGTGATGTTTCATCACCAGGTAATATCAGTGTTCCCTCCGTGATATCTATTGTAGAGGTATCATAGAGATCGATATTATCATCTCCGTGGTAAATAGTTCCGCCATACAAGTATATGCAGGCGGTACCACCATCTGCCCCCATTTTAATTGTATCCTCAACATTGATCACACCGCCAGTCATATATACAGTTCCGGTCCCATATCTTCCAATCTCAAGGTCGCATGAGGGGCCCGAAAAGTTCATCGTTCCACCATGCATATATATAACACCGTTAGAGCCTGCATTTTTTCCAACTTCGACCTTGTTATAAACGTTCATCTCACCACCGGTCATAATGAGAGTACCCGAACCGCCATACCCAACCCACAGACGGTTGTCCGAGTTGGTACCGCCCGAGGTTGCAACGCCGCCGCTCATAACAAAAACGCCGTTACTGTCTGAATAACGACCAACAGTTATAGGACCAGTAGTTGTCGTAAGTGTACCTCCGGTCATATCAAGATAGCACAGCCCCTTGCTCAAACCAACATTAACAGTTGTGCAAATAGCGTCTACGGAGTAATCAATGAGGCAATTTACATCCGGAAGGTTTATCTGAGCTGTATCATCTCCGCCGGGAACACCATCAGGGTTCCAGTTCTCCGGCACATTCCACAAGTTGCCCTCTCCGCCATTGTCCCACAAAAGCGTTGCCGCTGGAGCATTACCGGCTAATACCAGCACAAGAACGAAGGAGGTTAGATAGATCACTTTTTTACACATAATACACCTACTCCTAAAAAACCACGTAATCGTATATACATGGCCACGCATTTGGTGGACAACAGCCCTCTAACCACACACGTGTCCATACCGATTTAAAACACTGCCATCAAAAACAGCACTCCCCATCTGATGCGTTTTTTACAACCATCTCCTTATTACAAAAGATACACTTCGAAGCTGGCATACGAACAGCCAGATTAATTGAATAATCCGGCTGTTCGCCAGCAAATTATAACTCTTTAAAGCAAATTATTCTATTCCGTCCTGATCTCCTCTAACTTTGCGCTGGATGGCTCAAAGTTTTTCTCAATCAAAAACAGCTATTTTACATCCCGGCAAGGTACGCCACCTCTTCAGCGGACAATGCCTTTTCGTATACCTTAGAGTTCGTATAAGCGCTACATAGAAAAGGGCCTCAGCCTTAGTGACGGAGGCCCTGAATTACCTTTATAACGTCGAGACTTAAGCTCTCTCTTAATAGATCGCTGCGATCTCATCCTCAGTCAACGCTACGGGGAAGATGCGAACATCCTGAATGTCGCCATTCATCGCATTGTTTACCTCGTCAGTCGACTCACCAATCCACAACGGCTCACCGTTGGAGATGTCGCCCGAAGTTCCGTCAAGAGTGCCCTGCAGCACGCCATCGGCGTAGAGCAGGCTCTGGGCATTGATCGCGTCGCGAACCGCCACGACGTGAACCCACTCGCCGGTTACGAATGCCGCGTTCGAGACCTCAAGTTTCTGCTTGATATTATCCGGCCCATTGTCGGTGGTAAAACGCACAGTGGTGCCGGAGGTATGGAAGATCTCGAAACGGCTGCCAGTACCCGGAGCCCCGTGTGTGCCCTTGATGATCCAACGGCCGCCATCCTCTACTAAGGTGTAACGGATCATCATTGAGATGGAAAAGTCCTCGTCGCCAAAGTCCAGCGCGTCGGAGTTGGCTACCTCAATGTGGCTGCCGTCGATGTTATCGAAGTTCACTCCGCCTTCGGTGAGCCAGGTTACACCGCCGACCAAAGTACCGTCATTGCCACCCACGACGTCAGCAGCTGTTGTGCCGGCACCGTCATCCAATGGCCAGTGTGCAACCATCGCGGGGACCTTCACAGGTGCAGGATCCAGCCAACGAATTGAAGCGTCAAACAACGCCCAGCCTTCGTCCGAGAGAT
>CAZFOQ010000179.1:0-6959 GCA_964520535.1 uncultured Pirellulales bacterium
ACCTTAAATCGGTTAATAAAACAACTTAACATTAGGTTTTGGGATAGGTTCTAATGTTCGTTCTTTGCTCAGATGAATATATCCTATATATCTTTAGAATCCGATCAGGTATTTCCTTTATCAGATTTATTTGACAAATACAACATTTTTAGCCAATTTCATTTTTCTTAGTCAGAAGCTTTCCCTGCTTTTCTTGCAAAAAGAATATCGGACGAACGGTGTTTGGCTTACTACTCAAATGGTAAAAAAATCAAACTTGTACATAACTTGACTCTATCGCGATTGTTTTTGCGTTGACAGTGGTTTTGGGGACTGCTATAATTGGAATGTTTATTCAGGGATGTATTGTATGCTGCCCTAAAAAACGCCGGTTAACTGTCGAGGTTAGGTTTTCGGAGATTATTACCGGGTTCTTGAATTTCGATAAGGGAGAAATGATGAAAAGCGTTTCAGCTTTAGTATGTAAGGTGATCTTAGCTGTAATTTTATGTGCTTTGGTTTTCCTGCCTTGTGGTTGTTCCACCCAGCAGATGGGGGAGACAGCCGCTGAAGGGCAAAGAAGGCATCAGCGTAACTTCCGTATCAATCAACAGGAGTTAATGGATGATATTGACAAGGCTGTGCTCCTTGAAGAACCCAGCGGGCTCACCGAGCAGAGGTTACCCTGATATGCAAAGTCTGCCCTGTACCATACGTTACATGGGCATGGGTGATGGGATCGTAAGGACATAAAGAGGTTTTTACTATTATTCTACAGCGAATGTGAACCTCAAAAGGGATTTGACTTGTGGAAACGCTCGTTGATTATTTCAGCCGGGTGGCGAGTTATGATTGGTTGCGAGTTGCTATTGAATTACTTTTCATCGGGCTGGTAGTATATTGGGCGGTGGATTTTCTCGAAGGCACTCGTGGGGAAAGGTTGTTCCGCGGCGTTATTTTCATTCTCATTGTGGGATTTCTCATCCTGAAATTAGTCGTCGGGCATTTAGAATTAGAGCGATTGCAGTATCTCTATAGCGGTTTTTTAATTGGTGTTTTGATCATTGCTGTTGCGGCGTTCCAGCCGGAGGTCCGAAGAGCGATGATGCGCATAGGGCAAAGTGGTTTTTGGTCAACCTCTTCACAGCAGCTATCAAAAACGGTCGATGAACTCACTTCTGCAGTAACAGATCTTTCAGCTAACCGAACAGGGGCTATTATTGTTATTGAGAGGCGGGTTGCGTTGGGCGAATTTATAGAAACCGGCGTTAGAGTCGATGCTACTGTGACGGCTGATCTACTCAAAACCATTTTCCATCCCGGTTCCGCCCTTCACGATATGGCTGTTATTATACGAGGTGATAGAATTCTTGCTGCCAGAGTGCAACTGCCTTTGGCTGAAGCTGTTGGTATGGGCGGTATTGGACTTGGCTCGCGACATCGAGCTGCTATGGGTATAACGGCTGGTTCGGATGCCTCCTGCCTGGTTGTGAGTGAGGAAACCGGCATTGTCTCTCTTGTTGAGAACGGCAAGCTTACCCGTAATGTGGATGAAGCCGGATTAAAAAAGTATCTTACGAACGTGCTCTCATAATGTGAGCCACGACGGATGTGCAAGGCGAACAATGAAGTTGAGAAAGATCAAATATAGCAAAATAGCCGTTGTGGTATTTTTGACGGTCCTGATCTGGGTCTGGGCAGACTTGGCGCTTGATACTGAACATACTATTCCCAGGGCTACAATGATGATAGGCAGGTCCAGGTCAAGCCTCTGGATCAGCTTCAGAGGTGAACCGGCTGTAGATATTAACAACATTGTCCTCAAAGGACCTGTCTCTAAAATAGGTGAATTAAAAAGAATAATAAGCAATGATCCTCAGAAACTGGAATTTACTCTGAATCCGGAACAGCAAGCAATGGTCGATCCTGGAGAATATCCGCAGGATGTGTCGGATTTTATTAAAAATATTGATTGGATACGAGAGTTAGGCCTTACGGTTGAATCATGCAAGCCGGATGTAGTTGACGTCAATGTTGTTGAACTGGTCAAAAGAGAATTGACGGTTCAGTGTCTTGATGAGGACGGAAATTATCGGAAGCCTGAAAGTGCTGATCCGCAAAAAGTCGATATGTTCGTGCCCCATGATTGGCTTGGTGAAAAACTCACGGCATATATTGAGTTGACACGCGCGGATATCGTTAGGGCCAGATCGGTAGAAATCGAAAAAACTCCGTATATTGTGCTTGTGACAGGCCAACCAAAAAGATATGCAACAACACCCGTAAAAATCAAGATGCCGCCTGAAGAAGACCTCCTCGGATTACACAATGTAGGAACTCCAACGCTAGGATATTGCTTTAGTGCCAACCTGCAGGGTAAATACAAGGTGGAAAAGGTGGCAAATTTGGAAGAAGTACTGAGTATTACAATCAGGGCTACTCCGGCCGCAAAGCAGGCTTACGAAGAGCCTGAGCGGTTCCAGGTGATTTTGGAAATTATTGATAAGGATATCAAAAAAGCCGAGGAAGGTCAGGAGATTCGGCGGGAGGTGATTTACAATTTTCCGAAGGAATTTGTTAGCAGCAAACAAATAGAATTGGTTAATCCCAAAGTAACCGCTCAATTTAAGTTGGTAAAGGTCTCTCCTGCTGAGAATCCATAGAGCTTCTGAGCCCGAAAGTTATCAACGCTTCGATCGTCATCCACAATATCGGAAGCAAAAACCCGTTTGTATCCCATTCATTTAAGTTTTGCCGGGAACGTTCCGTTTTGTCCTCCCAATGTTAATCAATGCTGTATACGTAAGGAATATTGCGAGAATAATAAGTATCACGTCAATTGTTGCGAGCATGACATTAGGCGTCTCGGCTGTAACAAAGCCGTATGTGTTATACACCAAAGCAGCAAGTGTAGTTATAAGCATGATAACAGCCGGGATAGCCGTGAACAAATAGCTGCGCTTACGGGAAAGCAGATATACACTTGCAACAATAAGAACCAGGCTGGCAATTAGTTGGTTTGCAGCACCGAATACCGGCCAGATGGCCTGCCAGTTACCGAGAGCCAGAGCTCCTACCAAAACACCAACAAGTAATGTGGCGGCATACTTATTTTTCATATAAGGTATATTGAATGTTTCTCCCAGCAGCTCATTGCACATGTAACGGGTAATTCTCGTTGCTGTATCAAGAGTTGTCATGATAAATGTCTTGAGCATAGTTATACCTATCAGTGTTCCCAGGCTACCCAAAAAAACCTTCGTAACTTCACCATATCCTACTCCGAAGGTTTTAATCCAGCCACCCTCAACGTATAGTTCCTGGTATACTAATCCTTCAAATCCAGACGGAGCTTCCTTCCAGTACAACCCAGCCGTAACTGCTATAACAGCCAACACCGCCAGCGCGCTTTCCATAATCATGGCTCCGTAGCCGATTACTCTGGCATCTTTCATTCGCGGAACCTGCTTTGAAGTTGTCCCGCTTGCTACCAGACTATGGAATCCGGAAATGGCACCACATGCTATAGTGACGAACAACATTGGCCACATCCATCCCTGGGCTGTTGTAAAAGAGATTACACTGGGTGCTTTCATATCCGGGTGTTCAACTAAAACTCCCAGGAATCCAAAAAGCAAACCCAGAAACAGTACTGCACCGGCAAGGTGGTCTCTCGGTTGAAGCAATAGAGTTACCGGCGTTACAGATGCAATCATACCGTATAGAAGAAGTATTACAGTCCACCAGCTCGCTGCATTCGAAACACCAAGTTCGATTGGAAAATAGTATCCGGCTATAATCAAACCCACCAGCAACAACAATCCTGCAATAGAACATAACAGCACAGACAACTGAAGACGATACATCAAAACACCAACAATCAACGCAACTAAGACAAGCCCAAAAGTAGGAACTACAACCTGAGGGGTAGTTGATAAAGTTTGTCCCGCAACCGCTGCAAAGACCGCGACTACGAGTATCAAAGATAAAAATGCGAATATACTGAAAATAATCTTGCTTGTTTTTCCCATTACAGATTCAGTAACGGTAGTGATTGATTTTCCTTTATGTTTGAGAGAAAGAAAAAGTGCCGTGAAATCATGTACCGCACCGAATAAAATACCGCCGACGACAATCCAGATAAGAGCCGGCAGCCAGCCCCAATACAGACAAGCTATCACAGGACCCAATATCGGCGCCGCTCCTGCGATAGAGGCAAAATGATGCCCAAATAGGATTGTCCAGTGTTTTGCCGGGACATAATCAACGCCGTCATTCATAGTCACGGACGGGGGCACTTCATTTTCATCAAGTCCCACCCAGCGTTTGACTTTTTGACTATAAAAAATATAGCCTAACAATAATAGAAAAAGAGCGATTGCTGCAATAAACAAAGAATTCATTTTACGAACTCCTTAAATTTTTTTATGTAAATCACTACTTCCTGTGCGGTCGAGCCAGGAGTCTTATGGGCACCTCTTCTATCGGCAGCATGGATCGCAGCCGGTTTATGATAAATCTGCGATAGTTTTCTTCGAACAGATCAGGCCTGTTTACGAACATCAGTATAGTGACCGGATTGACGGCGATCTGCGTTGCATAATAGAACTTCGGCCAGCCTTTCTTTTTGCCTTTCGCCGTGCCGACTTTTTCTTCTTTTATGGCTTCAAACGCCTTGTTCAGCTTGGCTGTAGGGATCCAAATTGTTGCCTGTTTGAATATTTCCATCGACAAATCCAGAACACTCTGAATATTTTTTGCCTCGGTTGCTGTAGTAAAGGCGATTGGTGCATATCTCAAGCCCGGTAGCAGTTTAGTCAAATACTCCTGGTAGTCATCGGTCGCAGCCGACTCTTTTGCCAGGTCCCATTTGTTGATAACAATGATGCAGCTTTTATATTCTTCGGCGATAGTTTTGGCTATTTTCTTATCCACCTGTGAAATCTCCACAGTGGCGTCAATCATAAATAGCACCACATCGGCACGCCGAATTGACCGCGTTGCGCGAACGTAACCGTAGAACTCGATGCTGTCGGTTATCTTGCTCTTTTTTCTGATCCCTGCCGTGTCGATGACGATGATTGTTTTGCCGTCTTTTTCGAACTGCACATCGATGGCGTCCCTTGTAGTACCCGGCGTTTCGCTGACGATGACACGCTCGGAGCCGACAATGGCGTTTACGATAGTGCTTTTACCAGCGTTTCGCTTGCCGACGATTGCCAGTTTCATGGCCGGCTGTGTCGGCTTGCCTGTTTCAACCGAGGCGAATTTTTTGAATATCTCATCGAGCAGGACTGATTTGTTGAGATTGTTTTGAGCCGATATGCATAAAAATTCGCCGAAACCGAGCTTTGTAAATTCTGCAGCGGCGGGGAACATTTTAGCCGTATCGGCCTTATTGGCGACACCAATGACGTCAAGGTTGTTTTTGCGCAGCAGTTGGGCGATGGTTTTATCCAATGGCACAAGGCCATCACGAATATCGACCATAAACAGCACGATATCGGCCGACTCGATTGCCTGGAGGATTTGTTGTTCGATATGCCCGCTCAACTGGTCGCTGTCGACGATGCCGTATCCGCCGGTATCGATAAGCTCAAAATACTTCTCGTCCCTTCCGATAAATGTACTGACACGGTCTCTTGTAACCCCGGCTCTCGGCTCGACGATACTTATCATCTGCCCCGCAAGGGCGTTGAGCAGACTGCTTTTGCCGACATTCGGCCGACCAATAATTGCTACTACAGGTAACGCCATAAAACACCCGATTCTTTCATGTGTTATTCAAAAAACGGGATTATACCATAAATGACAACAGATTTGAAGTGCTGAGACTATACAATGAGTTATAAGTTGATTTTTCTATTCTAAACCAAGGGGAAAATATCAAGTTTGTAATTTTGAGCACAGCGAACTGAAAATTATGTTTTATCCCAGTCTTTGACCTTGTCACGTAATTGTGCAATGACAGTATCCTTGTCTTCGCCATCATAAACTACATAGAGACGAAAAGATTGGAAAAAAAGGCCAGCGCATTTAGAAAGTAGACTATAAGGTATGTCAACAAGTGACTTTGGCTCGCTATCGTCGTCCTCAAAGACTTTAATTAGCTCTTCCTCTTCCTTCCAATCGGCTTTCATCGCTTCTTCAGCGGAAACCATCTTACCACGTTTCTCTAAACGTAACAATGGAGTTTCACAAAGAATAAATTGTTCTAATGGAATATTAAAATCTTTGGCCAATTGATTCAGATTATGCTTACAATTTATGTTGAAAACCGTTCCTTCATGAGGCTTACCACGTTCCTCACTAGATCCAAGGATATTTACCTCCGACAGAAGTGTCGGGGGTCGGCGCCCCTGTATTGATCTTGCCAGTGCCTGGATTACCTCATTATCATCATTTGTAGCTTTCTGAATGATTTTGTCGACATATGCATCAGTAAATATTCCAAGACTTGTCGAAGTGACAAGCTTTTTGACTTCTTCACCGTTTCTTGGTATTTTATATCTTTCTAGCCCACGCAGGCGACGGAGTAACTATCGACAGACCTCCTCCAATCCAAATGTTGTTTTGTGGTAATAAACAGTGCGATGCATAAAGAAGCGGGCGAAGAGGAACTGCTCAGCAGCAGGTATTGCTTTCTTAGATATACCTACCGTTCCAGAAGGGCTAACTTTCAAATTATTAAGCAGATAATTTATGTCGATCTGACCATAAGGGATACCTGTAGCTTTGGAATCACGCAAAAGATAATCCAATCTATCCATATCGAGGCTACTATGAACCAGCTTACTCAATTGTAAGATCCTTTGGCTCTGTGTGGGTCGTTTTGGCCCGAAAAGGTTTGCTATTAAGTTGGCGCTCGCTTCTTACCTCCAATTGCCTCGATGAGATCATTCTGCTCAGTTACTATGTATGTGCCAACTAGTGCTCTGTCGCTAATCGATTGATGGGTATAGCTTTTTCAATTTTATCCT
>CAZFOQ010000180.1:0-6783 GCA_964520535.1 uncultured Pirellulales bacterium
GAGCGAATAAGTGAAGTTTCAGCTCGTTTCACACTTGATGCTATGCCCGGCAAGCAAATGGCGATTGATGCGGATCTTAACGCAGGGACAATTACCGAAACACAGGCAAATGAACGCAGAGCAAAAATCGTCAAGGAAAGTGAGTTCTATGGGGCCATGGACGGAGCCAGCAAATTTATTCGCGGCGATGCCAAGGCGGGATTGATTATCACCGTCGTCAATATAATCGGCGGCATAGCAATGGGTTATTCGCGGGGCATGAATATAACAGGTGCTGTAAGGACTTACTCTATTCTTTCCATTGGTGATGGACTCGTCAGCCAGATACCCTCCGTGATAATCGCCGTAAGTTCAGGATTCCTGGTAACCAAAATATCGTCACGCTACAGCGTAGGCCAGGACCTGTCCAGGCAGTTCCTCAAATCCAGCCAGCCATTAATCATCGCATCTTTTGTTATCACTGCTTTAGCCTTTGTGCCGGGTCTGCCCAAAGCCCCTTTTATATTGTTAGCTATCGGGACGGCCCTCTGTGCAAAAAGCGTAGCAAAATCGGAAAAAGGCCTTAAAGATAAACGCAGTGCCGGCCCACAACCAAAGGCTGAAAAACAGCCCATTGAAGAGTTGCTGGATGTCGATCGAGTTTCCGTCCAAGTTGGTGTGCGTTTAATCAACATGGTGGATCCTCGTAAGGGAAGTGCAATCTTTGATCGTATCGGATCTTTGCGGAGAAAATTTGCCCAGCAATATGGCATCGTTATCCCGCTTGTTCGATTACGTGACAATATTACATTAGAGCCATCTGTTTATGAGATTAGAATTGCAGAACTACCCGTCGCAAGTGGTCGATTGGAACCTGAGATGTTTCTCGCTATGGATCCTGGAACGGTACAAACAAAAGTTGAGGGTATTGAAACTACAGAGCCCGTTTACGGTCTGCCCGCTTTATGGATTGCGCCGGCTAACAAGGAAAAAGCCGAGCTTAGCGGATATACCGTGATCGATCCTGAATCAGTGTTTATTACACACCTATCTGAAACACTGCGAGAACATGCAGATGGTTTATTAACTCGTGAAGATGTGCAGCTTCTCGTTGACAGACTTCGCAAGACCCAGCCGTCACTTGTAGGAGAGGTTGTCGGGCCAGATAAAGATGTGCCTATCGGATTGCTTCAGCGTGTGCTTAAAAATCTCATAAAGGATGGAATACCAATTCGTGAATTAACTGCTATTCTCGAATCTTTGGGAGAACACGCTTCTAAAACCAAAAACTCTATGGTCTTAACAGAGATGGTTCGTAAACGCCTTAGCAGAACGATTACTGAAATATATAAAGATGAGACCGGTAGAATCTCAGCCATAACTTTGGATCCGGCCCTGGAACATCAGATGGTTTCAACCTTGCAGCAGGAAGCAGATGGAATGAGCCTGGCTTTACCTACCGAGACGGCAATGGATATAAGTAGAAAGACGGCACAAACATGGAAGTCTGTGATGGATAAAGGAAGGGAGAAAGTAGTTTTGTTGTGTGATTCAAGAATACGCTCACCGCTGGCGGTAATGTTGTCACGAACCGTCTCGATGTTACCAGTGGTGGCCTATGACGAAATTGTTCTTGGGACTGAAGTTGAACCGATAGATACCATATCCACACAACAGGCTGAATCGAGAGAGCACACAGAACAGAAACTTGCCATGGTGTCTAAATGACCTATTTTCGATATAAGAGGTAAATATGCCGCTACACGTTCGGTCAATTGCAGTAAGCATCTCAGTGATATTCTTTTTCGGTTTGAGTTTAATCGGATGGATTAGCGATCTTTCACCGTATGTCTGTTGTAAGCGAGCTGTTATGGGATCCGTGCTTGTGTATATTGCGAGTTCCTTTGCTGTAAGAGCTATAAATGCAATATTGATAGATGCAATTATTTTGAACCAGATGAATCGGCAAGAGGATTCCGACTATTCTGCAAAACATAAAATGAGGCCAGGAGATACCGGCAGTGTCCGTCATAACTGAAAACATTTGTGAAGAAAAAAAGTGTCTAAATAACGCTGCACTGCGCGTATATTCCGACCCGGAATTGTCTATCAATTGCGGAGTCGAAAATGAGCGAATAACTAAGTATTTACCTATGGTTCACAAAATAGTCAGGCGGGTGATAACATATTTGAAACCACCGTTATCATTTGAAGATATGGTCTCAGCGGGAACAGTCGGACTTGTAAGGGCTGCTCGTGATTTCGACCCCTCTCAGCGAGCTGAATTTAAAACTTATGCCTATATTCGGATCAAGGGGGCTATTCTCGATGAACTAAGAGGATGGTCCTTTGTACCTGCAAATTTGAGCAAACGGATACGCAACGCTCAGTGTCTTAGTCAAAAAATCGCCGAGAAGACAGGTACCACACCTACCGATGTTGAATTGGCCGAAGAACTTGGAATCACTGTTGATGAACTTTCGGAAGTGTTTGAAAATGCCCGTGCGCAGCATTTTGTATCGCTTGACGGCTTCGGCGAGAATTCACCAGCGCCGGGCAATCTTTTAGCAGCAGGGGGAGCAAACACACCAGATGAGCAGATCGAACGAGAAGAACTTATCAGCAAGTTAGCCGAGGCGATACAACAATTGCCTCAGAAGCATCGACAGGTCATTCTCCTTTATTATCAACAACACCTGACTATGAAGCAGATTGCTGAGATAATGGAAATTACTGAATCGCGTGTCAGCCAATTACACGCAAGTGCATTGTTTAATTTGTCTGTTAAATTAAGGCAATGGAATGATGACAGAATATGATTCTAATATGATAAAGCCGGTGGAAGGTTTACAAAATATCACTGGTTTGGCCCCAACCAGACGTCGTGAAGAAAGAAGTCGCAGGCAGCAATTACGTAAAGAAAATGAGAAAAAAGAAGAAAAAAAATTGAACGAGACAGTTGATGAACAAGTTCTGAAAAATCCTCGAGAAGACTGGGAAGAAAACGAAAACAACTCGAATAACCGTGGTATTGATTACCACGCTTGAAAATCAATAAGCGAAAGGATTGGAACGCTAAATGGGAAAAACAACAGGACAAATTTTGAAGAGCGATGAAGTTAAACTTGAAGGCCAATTCCCCCTCAATGCGGCACAAGCTCAGTTAAATAAATCCCAACAAAAGAACTCGGCTCGAACTACTCCGCAGGTGCGTATTCTGGAGAATAATCCCGAATATGCTGTCATAGGTATCATCTGTTCCTGCGGCACAGAAATGTCAATAAAATGTGAATATGCAAACGCTCAAGGAATGGAAAGCTCAGAAACATAAAAAAGAATTGATTGAGATTCTCGACTATATGCTTACAAACTAAATTAATATGGAGGCAAGTACAATGCAAAGTAACAAAAAATTCATCCGTTCATTGATTTTATTAATTTCGATATGTCTTTTGCAGGGCTGCTCAACCAATCAAAATCCCGAAGAAGTGAATGTCCATCCCGACTTGACAGAAATATTGCAGAGTGATTCTGTTGCAAGAAGGTTCCAGGAATCTGCTACACAGGGCCCGACCGTAGTAGAATCTGCAATAGAATTGTCTGAAAAATATGCAAAACTGTCCGACGAGGCATCCGTATTACGCCAGAAAAACCAAGACCTAATCACCCAGAATCAGCAGTTTAAAGACAAAGTCATTACTATTGAGAGACAATTGCAGCAAACACAGAAAGAACTAACCGAGGCAAACGAGATTCTGATTGAAATGCGCGTAGAATTAAATAATTGGAAAAGAGACGTCATTGGATTCCGTGATGAAATGCGTAATGCCGAAACAGCTCAACTGGAAGCTCTGCTCAAGATACTTCAAGTTCTTGGTGGAGAGTTCAAAACGGAAACAGCTCAGAGAGAGACTATGAACTCAGCAGTCGCATCGCTTAATCCGTCCGGTTAGTCTAATATACAAGGGATTCTATATTGAGGTGGTTTGAATGAATAGTAGGATGATATTACTATCGCATTGTTTACATCGAAGAATATACTCCGTGCTGTTATTGACTATTGTTATTTTGCCGGGTTGCGACACAAATAAAGCTTTCATGCCGGCAGCGAATTATTATTATCTTAATCCGAATACAGATTTAACATCTATTGGCAGAGTGGCTGTTGTTGAACTTAATAACGATTCGAGTTATCCGCAAATGGCGTCTGAGATAACCGAAACTCTATTTCAAGCACTACAGAAAAAACAGGTTTTTGGTTTAACTATTGTTCGCCAACATGATTCTTCATGGCGAAGTTTACAACTGGAACCGGATTCAACATATACCCTTGACCAGATGCAGTCTATTCGCAAGTCATTGAAATGCTACGGAGTATTGATTGGAACTATCACTGAATTCAGGCCTTATCCTCATATGATTGTTGGACTGCGTTTGAAGCTGCTGGATTTGAGGGATGGACAGTTGTTATGGGCTCTCGAGCAGGTATGGGATATTGATGATAAAAAAACCAAATATCGTATTGGAAAGTATTATCAATCCCAGAAAAGTATGGATTCTGCACCTTTACAGGAACATTTGGCGTCTGTAAGCCCACTTGAGTTTATCAAGTTTGTATGTTATGAGGTGGCTAAAACGTTTTAGCTGTGTTTTGTATGACAATTTTACCACAAAATTTTCAAAAAATTCTCAAGTTTTATTAAAAAAGAGCGAAAAAGAAATTGAAAGAATATAGAAAAGAAATTGGTTAAAATGATAGAGAACATAAAAACAAATCAGCATCTGATCGAGTCAGGAGCACAATTAAATCAGCCTAATTCCGGCCATGCTTTGCCGGATAATGACACAGATGTATCTGTACATGTTGACCACGATAATCTAATCAATATGGCAATGCAACTCCCACAATCGGATACACAAGACCTCAGTGAGATAAAAGAGGCCCTGCTATCCGGCCAACTTGGAACTTGGAATAACATGCTCGAAGCCGCCCAAAACCTCTATAGCTTCGGCGTATAATACCCCATCATGTCATTGCCAGGCTTCGTAGCTTTAGCAAAGCAGCCGCGGCAATCTACGTTGTCATCCTGAGCTTGTCGAAGGATCTAATAAAAAATGCATCCGCGAGGTTAAAAAGGCAGTGGCAATCTTCTATTAAAAAATGTCATTCCGAGCAATAGCCTGCCCTGAGCGTAAGTCGAATGGGCGGCAATCTAAAAAACAAGGCGGAGCATAAGAATACTCCGCCTCCCATACTTAATTTTAGAAATAATCGTCCTATCACTTGGTATGAATGATGATATTGCCTCCCATAATCTCCTGGTCAAAACCATTATCATAGACGTCATATTCGTTACCAATATCATCTTCTACCCAGATTCTTATCCGGAAAGTATCTACGGAATCATCGCCGGCCCAAAGCATGAAGCGGTAGCCATCTTCGCCGTTGATGGAGCCCCAGCCTTTGAAACGAGCGTAATTTGATCCTGTGACAACCAACCAGTCGTAACTGCTGCTGTGGAAGTTCAAGTCGCCAGCCTTGAAGACAAACTCGGTATTGCCGGTCGGGACAGTGGCACCTTTTTTGTACTTTGAGACGAAGCCGAAGTTTGCCTTACCTTCCAGTGTTTCATCTTGAAAGTATGCGCCAGGCTCGGAATAAATCCATCCGCCACCGGTTACGAAGCCATCTTGCGGATCGTAAACAACAAACAATACAGATTCACTTGCATCATTACCTGCAACATCTTCGGCAATAACCTCTAAGGTATAAACTCCCGGTGCAGGCACAAAACCTGGCTCTATTTCTTCAAAATAACCCATAGGATCGCTTAATTCTCCACAAAAATCTAATATCCCACTTACTGTATCATCTGCTGAGAATTGTAATGTTAAACCTACCGGATAAGTGTCACTTTGTGCAGGACTATCAATGGTTATTTCAGGTGCAGTTTTATCAATCTGAATTGTTTCAACTTTTGGTTCTTCAATATTGCCGACATTGTCCATCGATCCATAATAAATGGTTGTTGTTCCCTCATCAGTTATGGTAAATGGCCCCGTGTAATCTGACCACGTTATGCTGTCGAAGCTGTATATTGTTTCGGCGACACCAGATTCTTCATCTGTGGCGTTTAGTGTTACTTCAACGTCTGAGGTGTACCATGAGTCATTGCCGGGTGTTCCTAACAGTGATATTGTGGTAACAGGTGGCGTATTATCGTAATCCGATTCATATACGCCCATATCAACGGTTCCCAAGAATCGCGGATTCCCGTCGAGATCAGTAGTAATCCATGCCGGTACAGCAGAATCATCACCGGCATTGATACAGGGCGAATCTGGGAAAAGGTGTAAATCACCAGCCGCAGGATCAGCGAACATAGGATCCGTATCAATGTTACCAGTGCCGGGCCAGCCTCCCTGCACGTCACTATAGGTTATTGTAATTGCTGCACCACCATGATTCCCTATCTCGCCGCCACCATCCCAAAGTATGCAGTTCGCTAATATTGGTTCACAGGCATAGTTGCATAACGCAACGCCCCAACTTGCAGTGTTTCCCTGGAATGTGCAGTTGATTAGCGTCGAGTTACTATTATTGTACATTCCACCACCAAATTCCGCCTTATTCTCACTGAAAATGCAGTTTGTTACGGTGGCATTACTACCCGAGGAACTTTCCATCCCACTGCCGCCAGCGGCAGAGTTCTTAGTAAAAACACAATTAGTTAATATTAGACTGTTACCACTACTGTCCCGTTAACTTGTGAGTAAACTTTTGTAAACCAAATAAATAAAATA
>CAZFOQ010000181.1:0-6690 GCA_964520535.1 uncultured Pirellulales bacterium
TTCGCCTTGTTAAACGCCAAACGACAGGCTCTTAACTCGGCTATTTCGGGATTGGATCTCGCTGAACCGGCCCGAAAAACCGGCTCGGCCAGCCTACTATTTGACGCCCTTGCCAAACCCGCAGGCAAAGTCGGGCAGGACGGGCCGCTCATTAAGCAGCCATGCGCAACTGTGAGTTGCCAATTAAAAATTTGTTGCCGGATGATTAGCCAGGCCAACCGGCGTCCTGGGCATGCGACTTGGCTCTCCACTATCCGGTCGAAGCCATTCGCCCCCGTATTCACTTGTCAAAAATCCTACTTGCTCAGAGATATATATCGTTCCAAACCGCAGAAACATTCTACCATAAACTACGCCGAATGACAATAAAAGTTTTTGCCGGATTGAAGCGGCGATTTGCCCTTAATTGGATCGGTTACTCTACCAATAAATAGAATACTTTTGGTTTGATTGTCCTGAATCAAGGACAGCTTTTTTCAAAGTTACAACTGGCGGACTAATCAAAAGAATTTCTTCATAATGGAGGCGGTGTGCATCGAGATCAGCATCAGGTAATCCAAATCGCTGAGGCTGTAGTGCTTGTCTTTCATTGCGTTGTCGGCGTATATAACGCCGAAGCAGCCGTTCGGCCGCATAATCGCTGCTATTAATGCGGAGCGTATCGCCTCCTCCTCTTCGATTTGAGCTGAAACTCTCGGCAGGACCAGGAACTGGCCTTTATCAACAACCTGAGTAATTTTCTGCTGGAGTTTTAGCTTACTCAAATCGACCGGATTACCATCGCGTTTTTTGCCGCTGTGACAGGTCATCGGTCCTGTGGGACGTGTTCTCAAGGCACACCAAACGTGGTATGCGCTGAACTGCTCCAAAGTTATATCCAACAAAGTCAACAGAAGCTCATCGAGGTTGCTTGCATCGCAGATTGTTTCCGCCGCCTGCGAAAACTCCGTCAATCTTCTGGCCGCCAATCTCATCGCAGGCGCGTGTCCGGCATCAGGTTTTCTGACTACGGTCTCGTGAGGAGGCACCGCCAATGCTGCTTCCAGATGGAGTGTATCATCGAGCTGCATCGCTTTATCATCTTCAGAGACCTCATTTTCCATAACTATGTCGATGATAAAATCCGTTATACGAAGACAATCACCATTCTTGATTTCGGCTTTTTGAATCGCCTCATCATTGAGATATGTTTTGCCCGCTGAGTCAAGGTCCTCGATTGTCCATTTGCCATCTTCTGTGCTGTGAATAACTGCGTGTTGCCTTGAGACTGATCTATCCGGCAAAAAAATGTTGCTGTTAGCTCCTCTGCCGATAGAAACCGGCCCCTTGAGGAATTGAAATTCTTTGGTGTTGCCGTCTTTTTGTCTTAGGAGTATGCGCATAACCTTTCTCCTTCTTATTCATATTCTTTATGCTTGCGTTGCTATCATACAGTATATGCTAAAACTTGTCAAGTATTCTGTTATCGGACGATTAGAAGCGATTCATATTTATTATTAAATCGTCGATAGTCTCAGTAAATACGGTCCCTAACCGGATTATGCAAAAACCGGCATCTTTGGGACTGTTTTTAAAATAAGAATTGCTTTGTCCTTATGTCTCGGAGAGGAAATACCGAATAAATTAAAGTTTAAGCGGGCAGGGGATAGTTTGGCTACAACAATTTTGGGGGGCTATAAAGCGTTCTCATGAAGTTTTTGAGCTATATTGGCCATGAAGAATTTGATAGACATCGGAAGGGCAGTTTGGAAGCAAAAATATAACGTAAGTTAAAAAAATTAGAGCAGAAGAGTTAGCTTTAAGCTTTCTGTAATCAGATGATTGAAGATTTAAACAAAACAGCAGATTCATGTGAATCTTTACTTAAAGAAGTTGCCGAGCATCAGAAGACGGAAGAGGAACTAACACAGATGTTATCCTTGCATACCGCAACACTGGAAGCGACTGCGGATGGCATTCTTGTAGTAGATTTAAAAGGACACGTGGTCAGCAATAACCGGAAGTTCCTGCAGATGTGGTGTATTCCTGAGAGCCTGGCAGAAGACAGAGACGATGAGAAATTGCTGGCATTTGTATTGGACCAACTGAAAGACCCTGAAGGATTTTTGTCTGAGGTGCGACGGCTTTATTCTCTTCCTGATGAGTCATCGTGTGACATTTTAAAGTTCAAGGATGGCCGGGTATTTGAGAGGCTCTCCCAGCCACAGAAGATTGGCGAAAGGATTATAGGCAGGGTATGGAGTTTTCGCGATGTGACCGAGCGCGAGATATCAGAGAATAAAAAGGCTAAGCTTATTGAAGAGGTGGAAAGTATCAATCGTGAATTAGAAGATTTTGCGTATATAGTATCGCACGATTTAAAAGCTCCACTCCGTGGGATTAAAACGTTGGCTGATTGGATATCAACTGATTATGCAGACAAGTTTGACCAGGAAGGCAGGGAGCAGATGGATCTGCTTTTAAAGCGCGTAGACCGAATGCATAATTTGATTGATGGAATCTTACAGTACTCCCGAGTTGGTCGCATAAAGGAACGAAAAGCTAATGTAAATCTAAATAAGCTTGTAGCGGGTGTTATCGACATGATTGCTCCGCCGGAAAACATCACAATTACCATTGAAAATGATCTTCCGATAATTGAATTTGAACAAACCAGAATCTCTCAGGTCTTCCAGAATCTACTCAGTAACGCCATCAAATACATGGATAAACCACAAGGTCAGATAAGGATTGGCTGCATAGAAGAGGATGAATTCTGGAAATTCAGCATTGCTGATAATGGTCCCGGCATTAATGAAAAGTACTTCGACAAAATTTTCCAAATGTTCCAGACATTATCGGGGCAGGACAAGTTTGAGAGCACAGGGGTAGGACTTACAATGGTCAAGAAGATTGTTGAGCTATATGGCGGCAGAATCTGGATTGAATCAAAGGTAGGCGAAGGCAGTACATTCATGTTTACTGTGCCAAAGCAGGAACAGAACATTTAATATACGAAGCTTAGCATCAACCAACCACAAAAGGAGTTTTTGCTAAACCTGCCCTCTATTTATGATGAAAAGTGTTCATAAGTAATCTATGATATGCTCTACGAACTCCTCGAATTCATAGAAGACCCAGTCCAGACAGCAGTTATTCGAAAACCGTAAAAACAGGAGTGTGCTTGATGGGCCGTCGATCTTCAAAAACAACCGTACAACTCGACCAGAACCTTGTAAATTATATCGATAACACAATTACAACTAAGGTTACCGAAAAACTAAATGCCATTCAGGAACAGATCGATCAAATCCTGGCCCAATGCCAAAACACCTCAACCTCACAACTTAGCAATCGTGCCACCCTCGTTGCTTTCAGCGGTGACATGGATAAACTTATTGCCGCATTTATTATAGCCACAGGTGCCGCAAGCATGGGGATGGACGTTTCCATGTATGTTACCTTCTGGGCCTTGGCGGCCCTGAAGAAAAAAACTCGTTTAAAAGGTAAGCCTTTCACCGACATGCTAACTGCTCTGATGCTCCCTGCCGGGCCCGCTCATCTGGGTACCTCGAAGATGAATATGCTGGGTGCCGGACCGGCCTTTTTTAGCTATGTTATGAAAAAGAAAAAAGTGGCGTCTCTATCCGACTTGATTGGTCTGGCACGGGAAACGGGAGTACGAATTATCGCCTGTCAGACGGCGATGGAGGTCATGGGCATAACCCAGGAAGAACTCATCGACGATCTGGATTTTGGCGGCGTGGCCACGTACTTGGCCGATGCTTGTGATTCTAAAGTAACTCTGTTTATATAGGTTGAACGATGAAACAACAACAGCCATCCGATCTGCAAATTATGATTGCTTCCGGCCCTGAAGCTCTCGGCCGGGCGGTTTTAGGATTTGCCTTTGCTCTATCTGCAGCAGCCTCCGGTATTAAAGTCACCATTATCCTCACTCTGCAGGGAATGGCTTGGGCAACAAAGAACATTCCTGAAGCTAAGCAATCAGTTAATGGCTTCCAAACAATCGGAGAGTATATGGATATGCTGGAAGATTATGGTGCCGTTGTTCGGCTCTGCTCGAGCTGCTTAGAAGATAATTGTACATTAGCTGATGCCAGCAAAAACACGACCACAGCAGGCTCCTATGTAGGACTGACCGAAGTAGCCATAAGGACAACAAACAGAACAACTCAAACAGTTGTATTTTGACAAAGGACCGCTATACAGTTCGGTGAGGACAAAAAGTATGTCTGATACGGAAAATAATATTAGGACTCGTACCACAAATCTGGACCATACAAAATTAGAAGCGGAAAACAAACGTCTCCATCAGGAAAACCAGGAACTCGCTCGCCAGGCTGAAAATGTAGCCTTTGCCAATGCACACGCGGTTGAACTTATGGTCCAACTCGAAGAAGCGAACGAGCATCTTGAAGCTGAAATAGAGAAACGAAAAGCAGCTGAGCAGAGGTTGCAGCAAATCAATTGTGACATTGAGACCAAGGTACAGGAACGAACTGCTGAACTGACTATCGCCAATGAGCGACTGAACGATGAGATTAAACAACGCAAACAAGTGGAGCAAACATTGCGTGAGCACAAACAGCGCCTTGACACGATCTTTTCTGCTATCCTGACAGGTGTTGTGATTGTGGACGGTGAGACGCATGAGATTGTGGATGTGAATCCTTTGGCAGCTAAAATAATCGGTCTGTCAAAAGAACAAATTATTGGCGAAGTCTGTCACCAATTTATTTGTCCGGCGGAAAAGGGAAAGTGCCCTATAAGTGACTTAGGCCAAACCGTAGACGAATCAGAGCGTGTACTGCTCAGACCAACAGGCGAAGATACTCCTATCCTGAAAACCGTAACAAAAGCTTTCTGGCAGGGACGTGAATATCTTGTGGAAAGCTTCATTGATATGACCGAACGCAAGAAAGCCGAAGAACACCGATGCAAACTCCTAAAAAAACTGGAGAATGTAAACAAAGAGCTAAAGGATTTCGCATACATTGTCTCACATGATTTGAAAGCTCCACTTCGTGGGATTAGTACTTTAGCCAATTGGATGTTAAGCGATTACGCAGATAAACTTGATGAGGAAGGCAGTGAACAGCTCAATTTACTTTCGAGCCGAGTGGACCGAATGCATAACCTGATCGATGGAATCCTGCAATACTCCCGAGTAGGGTATGTTGAAGAGGAAAAAACGCCGATAAATCTGAATGAGCTTGTACTGGATATTATTGATTTGGTAGCTCCACCGGAAAATATCACAATTACTATTGAAAATCAGTTGCCTGTAGTTGAATGTGAGCAGACCAGGATTAATCAGGTATTCCAGAATCTGCTCAGTAATGCAATAAAATACATGGACAAACCACAAGGCCAGATAAAGATTGGCTGTGTGGAAGAGAATGGATTCTGGGAATTCAGCATTGCTGATAATGGTCCCGGTATTGAAGAAAAGTACTTCGACAGAATTTTCCAGATATTCCAGACATTGTCTTCGCGTGACGAATTTGAGAGCACCGGCATTGGCCTCACATTGGTAAAGAAGATTGTTGGGTTATATGGCGGCAAAGTCTGGGTAGAATCAAAACGAGGTGAAGGCAGCAAATTTTTATTTACTTTGCCAATACAAGAAATGGGGGACTAAAGATGATCAGTTCAAGTCCAATATTGTTAATTGAAAATGAAGATGTCGATGCAGTTGAAATCGAACGTACTCTTAAGGATATTAATGTCACGAATGAGCTGGTTCGTAAGGTCAATAGCGAAACGGCATTGGAGTATTTAAGAGAAGAACATAACCAGAAGCCATGTTTTGTCCTTTTAGATATGAACCTGCCTCGGATGGAGGCTTTCGAATTTTTAAAAGTTGTGAAAACCAGCGATACTCTGAAGGAAATTCCGAGTATTGTATTAACAACATCTGAGAAAGATAAGGATGTAGCTGAAAGTTCTGGATTAGATGTTGCAGGTTATATTGTCAAGCCCATTGATTATAGACAATTTATTGAAGCGATGAGAACGCTGGGTATACACTGGACCTTGAGCGGGATAGAAGACGAAGGTGAGTGATTACTATAAAGATAATTAAATAAGCGTCTCAATAAAAAAGTATGCTTGTTTCGTAACTAAGGGTATTACTGATACACTTCTTTACTTCATAAGATATTTTTGCAACTTTTTTGTAGTTTAAGGTATAGTTCGAATAACGCGATATGATATGCCAGCGTGTTGATGTTGAGATTAAATGTGTCTGAAAAAAAAGCCCCTATGCTGGCAGGACCGAGAATATTCCTATATTTTTTTAATTGGTTATGTCTGAAATACTCGTCTTCTGCTTCACAGGGGCAAAACTACATTGACCCTTTTTTTTAACTAAAAGAATGCATCGGCTATTACTGTTCTTCGTCTTGAGCTTTTTTAGAGACCCCCGGAAACGATAACTCAACGCGGTTCAACCCAGGCAATAAGGCCAACATCTGAGAAATCCCTCACCCTTTTTCCATTCCCTAAAGTTCCATCTTAACAATTTAAATATTTTCACTGATACGAAGCTGTTTCTCTTTCTTAAATCCGATAACATGGGATCGGCTGATATTAAAAAATTTTAGCAAATTAAGAAAAAACAGGGATTTTCTCAATCCTGTTCGGCACAAAGATTGCGGTGTGCTTTATGGAGATGGAATTACCCAG
>CAZFOQ010000182.1:0-6667 GCA_964520535.1 uncultured Pirellulales bacterium
CTACTTGAAAGGCAATTTTTATGCCCGCTTTACCTACAAACTACAGATGCACCCGCCATTCTGTCATTCTGTCTGTTGAACTTGACTTTTTCTTGAAATATTTAAGCAAAAGTTCAAGTTTAATCTTTCCTTTCCTATCAGTCCTGATAAGTGCCTTAAACCATTGTTCGGTGATTGCCGGGGATCAGGGTGAGTTTTACTCTGCTAATGCCGCTATATCCTCGGGGCCTAAGAGCTGGTTGTAGATGCGTATATCGTCCATTTTGCCGTTAAAGAAGCGTGTACTGGCCTGATGAGAGCCGATCACCAGATTTTGTCCCTCGCCGGCCTCTGCCGGTGTGTAGTTGGCAGTACTATCCGACTGGCCATTGATATAGATGGTTGCCTGAGAGCCGTCCAGGCATACGGCTAAATGGCTCCATTCGTTCAGGGCTGTCACCGCCTGTGACATCACAGAGACCGGGTCCGAGGCGGGTTGTCCTATGGCAAATTCAATTTCACCTGTCAGTTCTCTCGTGATGGTATAGTCGATGTTCTCAGTGCTTGGAATCGCTCGTGAGACGATATAACGCATCCCGCCCATATGGTGCGGCTCAATCCAGAGACATAGCGTCATTTGTTCCGGCCGTAACAGCTCACTGCCGCCACAATCCATAGAGGTATTGAAACCGTTGAACTGCAAAGCCCCGTTGATTTTTCCCTCGGTCCATTGTGGTTCACGTACGGTCGCATCATTATTTCCCGTCGAATCATAAGCGATATCGCCCTCAAGCTCATCAAGTGCCCAGTGTGCGATAAGCGGCGAAGGTTCCGGCTGATCCGTCACTATCACATCAATGGAAAATGTGTCAATAGGCTCCATGTCTGTTTCCCACGATCTGCGATAGACAAGCTGAACAGTCTCCTGTCCCGCACTGACGGCCTTGAAACGGAATATCTCCCAGCCGCCGGCACCAACGATAGGCGGATCGCTTGGCTCGGACGGCTGATACTCCGCTTTACCTATCTGCTCCAGGATAGAATCCTGTGTTTCAACTACCTCCCAACGATACCCTGTTGATGGATTTGATTCCAGTGTTACGACAAGAATCTGGTCCTGCTCGAGGACCACCTGTCCGTCGTTGTCACTATCATTAACGTCAACGATTAAAGATTCATCGATATAGGATTTACTGGCTTCAGAAGTTCCGCCATAGGCGCCCATATTGATAATTCCGCCGTTGGGGAATGGCTCGTCTCCAACCGGCATATTCGGATCACCGGCGTCGATGCACGGACTTGTTACGTCATCCGCGACCCAGCTTCCGCTGTTCGGATCCGACTCGATTGAGCTCGTCGAAGTCCATCTGCCATATTCCGACTTCAAGTGATAATCGCCGTCTACCCAAACTGCATTCGGATCATTCGGCTCAACAACGATGTTCGGATCATTTACATCAGCCCAACAGCCAGGATTTACGAATAGTGGATCTTCATCAATATTGCCATTACCTTCCCAACCACCCTGAATATTACTATATGTAATTGTTATAATTGAACTATCATCGTTTGATATTTCATTACCGCCATTCCAAAGAATGCAGTTTGTCAGTTTAATATTATTTTTTCTATGAAGCGAATCACTGCTTAAAGCCCTTCCATTATTCCCGAAATTTTTAATAAATGAGCAATTGAAGATTATTAAATTGCAGTTTTCATTGAAGGAAACACCTCCTCCATTCGACTCTGAAAAATTGTCACTGAATATACAGTTGATAATTACGGGCTTACAATTTTGTTCTAATCCCCAAAACAATTCACTAAAATTACCCATTCCACCACCACGAGTTCCTGCATAATTTCCTTCAAAAAGGCAGTCACTGAAAATTGGATTGCTACTTGCATTATATACTCCACCGCCGCTACCCCAAGCGTAGTTTCTTATAAATTTACAGTTTGTTACAATCGGGCTACTATTTTTTTTGGTAAGCATTCCGCCACCACACGCCAAAGCCGCATTGCCGATAAAGGTACAGTTACTTATTGTTGGGCTGCTACCATTATCAATTTTAATACCACCTCCGCCGACTATTAACTCAAACGGCACGGCTGTATTACGGCCACCTGTAATTACGAAACCATCAAGAACTGCGGTCTTATTGATTGAGTATCCACTGTAGATTATTGGGCCGTTGTCCGAACGAGTTGGTTCGCTAAGCAAATCGCTGGGATTGTTTACATCAACGTCATTGCCGGCCAAATCTCCGCTAAGGATCGTTTCATATAGTTCGAAATTCCTTTCATTCGGGTCAAGCTCACCGAGACCAGCATAGCCACCGGCCAAAGTAACCTCGTTTATAAGAAAGAATATAACTTGTCTAATATTGACACCCTGGTTGGGCTTATAGACTCCCTGAGCGACTCGGATTTCGACGGGTTTATCGGCAGTTTCCGCCTCAACTAAAGCATCCTGGAGGAAAACATAGGCATCCGTCCAGCTTGTGCCGTTGTTTGCACCCCCGTTTCTGTCTTCGACAGAAGACACGGGGGCATCGTCATCGACATAGATGGTCTTCCCGGAAGCCAGCGTCACAAGTGCTATAGTAATGATCGCAATCAACACCAGACTAATTTTGTATTTTTTTTGCTTTTTCATTTTGCACTTTCCTTTCATCCTTCAAATAAAACATTGATGCTATTCTTAATTTTCACTTTCCCATCCGGCGTTGGCCGTCCAGATCACAGTGTTGACAAATAGTTTTTTGCCGATATCGGTCATCTTCTCCGGTGATTCCTCGAAACCCCAGAGAAAATATCGATTATGCTCTATCGCCAGAGGGTAGTAACCTGGTTCGTTATGTAATACAGCGAGTACAGTGGCCGTTTCGGGAATATCCGGCCAAAAGTACAAAGCAACAACACGGCTTTCAGTATATAGCTGAAGTATCCCATCCTGCGGAATATCGATCAGATACGGCGTCGAAAATAATGAATATGCCGGATCGATAACGTAGATGCTATTGTGGTTGTTGCCTAAGCCGTGGGGAGAGCCGATGGATAATCCAAGCCGTCCGAAGAAGTCGTATCCGCCATCGCCCAGGCCGACGATTGGTTTGCCGGAATCTTCTATCGCGTTTATACCGTTGAAATCGGTCCAGGCATGGATGTAAAAGGTGTCATCCGCCACGATGACAAGATCGCAGGATTCCAACAAGGTCGCCGTAACGTTTTTCGTCTTGATGAGTGTTGTCGGGCAGCCATAGGACTCAAGAAGGGATCGAAAGCTTTCCGCCGTGTCATGTTTGTCTAAGTAGATATATGCGATGTCCGGCAGTGACATTCCCCCTGTTTCCTGTGACATGCTCGCTTCGCGCGTTCCGCCGTAGGCGCCCATATTTATTCTGCCGCCGTTGGGGAATGGCTCGTCTCCAACCGGCATATTCGGATCACCGGCGTCGATGCACGGACTTGTTACGTCATCCGCGACCCAGCTTTCGCTGTTTGGATCATACCTTCCAGCTTTGGATTTCAAGTGATAGTCACCATCAATCCATACAACATTCGGATCATTTGGCTCTGTAATTATGTCTGGATCATTCACATCAGCCCAATAGCCGGGATCGGCGAAAAGAGGATCTTCATCGATGTTACCTTCACCCCAGATGACAGCTTCACAGGGATCGTATACGCCAGCTTGACCGCTCTGAATATTGCAGTAAGCAATGTTAATAAGTGAGCCGTCATTATTCCATATTTCATTAGCTCCACCCCAAACAATGCAGTTGACAAATTCTACATTGCTTGGGAAATATTCTGCGGAGGAATCGCATGCTATAGAATTTCCACTCTGTGCCGCGTTTTGGTCAAATGTACAGTTAGTCAGGATTACATCACTATCCGTATTGTATATCCCTCCACCATATCCGTTTTCACGATTTGCCCAGTTTCTTATGAAAAAGCAATATATCAGATTTGGGTCACTGCCTCTGTTGAGGATTCCGCCGCCAATAGCTGCCGAGTTACCTTCGAATGTGCAGTGAGTCAGTGTTGGGTTGCTATCATTGAAGTTGTGCATCCCACCACCTCCAAAGGCCGAATTGTTAATGAATATGCAGTTTAATAAAGTTGGGCTGCTTTGGCGATTAACCATACCACCGTGTTGATTATTCTCGAACAGGCAATTTATCAGGTTGGGCTCACTTTCACCGTTGAACATACCAGCGTTGTAGTTATCGAAGAATGTACAGCCGATCAGTATCGAGCTGCTGTTGTCTTCATTGTACATACCACTGCCGCTGGCACTGGCACGATGATCCCGGAAAGAACAGTTGCTGACTATCGGGCTACCGGCACTATTGTACAATCCTGCACCATAACCAATGGGATTAAGCATGGGGATACTTTCAAAGTCGAATTCCATGCGGTCATCGTTGCCACTGGTTACTGTAAATCCATCGAGGACGGCAAAATTGTCAGTTCCGCTGCCGGTGACGACATGATAGCTGTTATCATATTTTCTATCATCATTTTTAATGTTACCGGAGAGGATGGTTTCGTATAAAACAAAATCACGGGCATTTGGGTCAGTATTTGGATCCGGCACATTTAATCCTGCGTAGCCTCCGGCGAGAGTTACGCCGTTGATGAGCTTAAATGTTGCTTCGCGGTCGCCGGGTATTTGTCCGGCTCCCTTGTCGGGCTTGTAAGTGCCGCAAGCCACGCGGATTTCGACCGGCTTTTCGGCGGAATTGGCATCTGCCAGCGCATCCTGCAGAAAAACATATGCATCCGCCCATGATGTGCCGTCATTTGCACCCCCGTTTCTGTCTTCGACAGAAGACACGGGGGCATCGTCATCGACATAGATTGTTTTTGCCGCAGAGATATTACACTCCGTAAGGAGTCCCCAGGACAACACCGCTAATAAAATGAGGGTTCCCATTTTGCTTTTTGTTTGCAAAATGGGGTTCCTGATAGATATTGACTGATTTGATACTGTTTTAATGGCTCGCATATCTACCGCTCCTTTCTCAAGAGTAATATACCAGATTATTTTCATTTGTCAAGTTTTTTCAGGATGCCTTACGGTACAAATATTGGACATTTCCGGCTGCGGATTTTCGCCGAAACCATCGGGATCGACATGCATCGGCGGAAATAGATACATCTGCTCAATCCATTCTCGAATCTCCGGGCGATAGTGGTAGTTCAAACATGCGAACTCGCCGAACAGATGGATCGCCATATCGTCATAGGCTATCGCGGCATCTTCGGCGTAATCAAAATAGCCGATATGAATCAGGCGGTTTTGATAACCTATCGACGCTTCCCATCTGCGGCTGACTTTATGCCAGCATACTCCCTTGTATCGACTGGTGCCGTGCTCGCTGGGCAGGCGATTATATTGGTTCTGTGCCGGCGTGCAGACGCGAAGGTTGCACTTGCGATTGTCCAGCCTGACGTGATTGATATGGTCGCACATGAAGCCGGCGGGGACATCGATAATCTCGCGGTGCATCAGGACAATGGTTCCGTGGGATTTTCGCTGTGCGTAATATTGCCCCTTTTTTCCGCCAACGCACCATTTATGCTGTGCCAGCCGGTCATAATCGTCGGCGTCCACAATGGCAAAAAGTTCCTGAGTCAATGGAATCAGCCGATATTCAACGCACGATTCTGAATATTTAGCCCCCTGGTAAACCAGAGGGTTTGAATTGATATATGTTTTGTCATCCATGTCTGTACTCCAATTCCTTTTTGAGCAGTGCCATAAAGACCGCCGCCGGTTTTTGTCCGGCTCTCGCCTCGTTCGCATAGCCAAGTACACGATCAAAAATATCCGTATCGAATTGTTTTTTAACACAACCTGCCTGTAGCCAGCGTGCCACCCGGTCGAAACATGTGCGGTCCGAGCGTGATCTCGGAGGAATTATGGCCTCTATATTGTGCCTGAATGACATAGTCGCTTTCTGAATTTTGATATAAGCGTCATTGTCATCGTTCCTGGTGTGACCTCGAACCGAATTCGAAGAAGAACAGAGAGAGATATTCGTATTCGAATTATTATCTTTACTTTCTGTTTCGATTACGCTTCCTTTTCTTTCCTTAGCCATGGCGGTGCCATTGTCTGTGCAGTGTGCTCTGTTATGGCTTTGCCATGTCACCTGTGCTCCTTTAAGTCCTGCTCTCCGGCGGGCTTGCAGCATCTTTTTGGCTTTTCTTAATTCTTTTGTTACACGTTTATGTTTAATCACGCCGTTGCGTGTCTGGAACTTTTTTGCGATTTTTTGCCAGAGCGTTTCAAATTCCTGCACGTTTCGGCAGTTGCATAATCGGCTCAGGGCCGGCGGGTTGAACTCGCACTTGCCGTCATTGGAATAGAGAAATAAAATCAGACTGATGTACAGCCCTCGCTCGGCCGGTGACATATGAATAAAATCCAGGTCCGTCAGGAATGCGTCGCTTTCGAGCTGTACATATTTGATTTTCATTTTTGTAGACCGTTACTTATTGTTCATTTTTGTTATGCTGAGCCTTTTTTGTCATTCTGAGGCGCAGCCGAAGAATCTGGGTCGCTTAGCGAATTTATGTCCCGTTCGCTTAATCTCATGTCTTGGCCAGATCCTTCGCTTCGCTCAGGATGACAGGGTGAATTAAGCTCAGGATGACAGGGTGAATTAAGCTCAGG
>CAZFOQ010000183.1:0-6651 GCA_964520535.1 uncultured Pirellulales bacterium
GAGAGTATACCGGCAGACTAAATAATGCCGGCGAAAGAATCAAGCTCGAAGATGCTATCGGTCAGACCATTCTGGAATTCAGTTACAAAGACGGCTGGCGTTCGTTAACCGATGGCGATGGCTTTTCCCTAACTGTAATAGATCCTACAAATCCCGACCCGAATAGTTGGGATGATAAAGATTCATGGCGTCCAAGTGCACATACCAGCGGCTCCCCCGGCTGGGACGATAGCGGCATTGTTCCCAATCCCGGCTCTGTGGTTATTAACGAGCTGTTGGCCCATTCACACGCCGACGCCCCTGACTGGATTGAATTATATAATACCACTGATGCCGCTATTAATATTGGCGGCTGGTTCCTCAGCGATAGTAATTCCAATCTGAACAAATACGAAATCGCCGCAGGAACAGTAATCGGTCCGTATGGTTACATTGTTTTCTATGAAGATCAGCATTTTGATAATCAGGGTGATCCCGGTAGTCTTACCGATTTTGCCCTGAGCGAGAATGGCGAGCGTCTCTATCTGAGCTCTGCGCAGGATGGTCTTTTGACCGGTTATCGTGATGTGGAAGATTTCGGCGCTTCTGCAACGGGAGTTTCTTTCGGCCGGTACTTCAAGAGCAGTACGGGCAATTATAATTTTGTCTCGATGTCCCAAACCACGGCAGGTTCGGCGAACGCATCACCGAAGGTTGGCCCGGTCGTTATCAGCGAGATTATGTACAATCCGGACTGGCCGATGGGCGGCTCTTATACTAATGACCAATATGAATATATTGAGCTTTGCAATATTAGTTCTGAGCCGGTAACGTTATACAGCGATGCAACGGCCTTAGCGTGGAAGTTCAACGATGGTATTGACTTTACTTTTCCTGAAGACAATCACGTGACAATTCCTGCCGGCGGATATTTGTTAGTGGTCAAGCATCCTGCGGCATTTTCCTGGCGTTATCCGGAAGTTCCTGTTGAGAAATTTTTTGGCCCCTTTGATGGAAGTTTAAATAACGCCGGTGAGAGTGTCGAGCTTTCGATGCCCGGTGAGTTGTTGGATGGCTCTGATGATGGTTTCTACATTCGTGTCGATAGGGTCAATTATAGTGATGGTTCTCATCCGGAGGATTGTCCCGGCGGAGTGGACCTCTGGCCGAGCCAGGCGGATGGTGACGGCCAATCCCTTACTCGTAAAGTTCTTTCCGATTACGGAAACGATCCGGATAACTGGCTCGCTGCAAGTCCGTCACCTGCCGAGTAAGTCCCATTAGAAAATTCATAAACAAACACATAAAATCACAATTGAATTATAATTTACATAGGTTTTTGTCCGGCATTTGCTTAGGATATACTTCATATACTTCCGGTTTTGGAGAACCTGACAGGGGGGGCACACTTTTTTTAGGAGTAGTTGCCCGGAAAACCGCTGGTTTTATACAGAAAATGTAAAAATAATGGAGTATGATTCCATGATAATGGCTCTATCTGCCATAAATGTCCAATAAAAACAGTTCTCAATGCGTTATAAAAACATCTACAGGTGGCACTTTTGTATGAATATGCCGTTCTTTTAGAGTTCTTAGTTTTCTTATTGACAAATTTATATAAATAGTGTATATTTAAAAGCGTGGCATTCGGAGGTGTGTGGTGAAAACTGTTCATTTTCTATATCTTACGAGTTTTCTCACACTCAATAACATGTCACTATATGCCCGGGACGTGGCAAAGCTTCGGGTGTAAATCCATTTTTGCCACAAACGCAAGGGGATTTATAAACAGTTTTTGTGAGACTTTAATCATGAAAGATAAAAACATCGGGAACAATATCGGGACCAACTTATATCTGGTATTTCTGGCATTAACTATGTCGATAATAGTTATGACGGAGACAGCCACGGCAAAATCGCTGTACGTGATTGCTGATATCAATGTTGATCCGCAACCGTTGCAAGCTTATGATATTGGAGTCGATGGTGCCTTGGCATTTCAGGCTGAATATGAAATACCTCATCATATGTGTGGAGGTGTGGGGCTCGCAATCGATTCGGATAACGGACAACTGTTTGTGACGTATGAAGCATCAGACAATATTCAATTAGTGGATACAAAAACGATGGCAGCAACAGAAAGCATAGAAGCTCCAGATGCGTCTAACCTGGCTGGTATCGTCTACGACCACGACAAAGAATTACTGTACTGTGTTGACCGCCGAAGGGATAAGTTATATGTGTATGACTGGGAGCCGAGTACCGGAGTGCTTTCTCATGTGCAGGGTTCGCCTTTTATATTGCGAAAGGCTAATGCCTTTGGAATTGCTCTTGATGAAATCGACGATATTCTCTATGTTGCTAATGGTACGGAAGAAATATATGCTTATGATACCTCTACTTGGGTATTGGTGCGTACCATAACAGTTAGTCGCATTGCTATTAGTGTTGCTGTGGATGTTAGGAATGGCTTTCTTTACTCCGGCGGAGGATATTTAGGTAATCATTACCTTACTCAGTATCACTTGGCTACAGATGCTGAAAAAGAAATCCGGGTTGAGCCTGATGCCGGTGTGATGGGACTTGGAGTGGATACGGATACAGGCTATATATATATAAGCACCGGGAACGATACTATACCTGGTGGGGATAATCTTCTGGTTTACGACACATCGCTTAAGCAAATTGATAAAATCTCCGGCATTGGAAATCCTACCGGTCTGGTTGTTCCAGGCAAGGATGTAGGTTATAATCCATTGAATTTGATGAAGCAAGCCACAGAAGGTGTTATAGGAAATAGTGAACTTGATGAGATTCAGTCTGTTGGTGCAGGAGGTCTTATCACTTATACTGTTTGCTTCGATAACTTAAACAGTGATTATACTGTAACTGATTTAGTTGTTGTAGACACTCTTCCCTATGAAGTAAGCTTTGTAGAGGCTGATGAGGACCAAATTTTCGGACGATATGATCCTGTTACACACACTTATACCTGGTTATATCCATCCTTATTAAAAGGGACGATTGCCTGTCTTGATTTGACGGTACAGGTTAATAATGGTGTTGAGCCTGGTATGAGAATTTCAAATTCCGTGACCATCAACAGCAATGAAACGCCACCTACTACAACAGGAGTTGATGTTTATATAACCAGCAGTCCTCTTCATATCAAAAAGAGTATTGTTGGTGCTTCTGCCGGCGAGGTTATGACGGTAGATCCAGGCGAAAACATCACTTATAGAATAAACTTTAGCAATAATGACAACGATTTTACTGCAAATGGGATAACCATCGTCGATATCCTTCCTGAGGAGTTGAGCTTTGTCAGTGCTGATTACGATTTATCTCTTGGGCATTATGATGCTGATGCACATGCTTATATATGGAGATATCCAGCTATGGAACCAGGAGATTCAACGTATATTACTTTAGTAGCAAAAGTTAATCCGGATGTAGTCCCTGGTACTACTATAACTAATTATGTTGTAATCGACTGCGACCAGACCGCAGAAGCTAATTCAAGTGTTGATGTGATTACCGCCGGTACAGTTAATCGTTTTAATCTAAGCAAGACTGTTGTGGGTGGTGCTATTGGAGAAGTTGTTGAGGTAGGATTAAATAAGGATGTTACCTATTGTATTTGCTTTGATGGTAATGACATTGTTCAACCAATTTTTAATGTTTCTATTGTTGATATCTTACCGCAGGAGGTAAGCTTTGTTAAAGCTGATGGCGATGGAATTATCAGACATTATGATGATAATACCCACACATACACCTGGTCGTTTCAATTTATTTCGCCAGGTGATATTAACCGCATGGATTTAATAGTTAAGGTAAATGAAGACGTGGCTTTGGGTAAGACTATTACTAATATAGTAACTATCGACAGCGAAGAAACGCCTCCTGCAACAGCGAGTGTTGATATTGTAACCGTTGAAGGTGGAGGGCAAATTGGTGATCTGGAGGTTAAAGGTCTGCAGATATATCCCAGCACAATCAGGCGCAACGGTGCCCAGGCTTATTTAAAAGCCGTTCTACAGTTACCACAAGATGCAAACATTAAAGTGAGCGATATCAGCAATGAGCCGGCTGTTCTCTCTATTCTTTCTCCAGAGAGCTTCGAGGGTAATATCAAGGCAGAAACTCAACTTCCGGTCGAGACAAGTAACGGGATAGTATTTATTGCCTGGTTCGATGTGAATGAACTGATGAGCGCTATACCCGGCTACTATGGCGAGCTCGATGTATCTGTTGAAGGCAAATTTACGTCAGACCAAGAGTTACAGGGGTTCTCTGGAATAACAAAAATTACCATATCCAGATTCGGGGGTAACTAATTTTTATAGAACCTTCGGTCGTCCGAAGAACTGAGTACCTTTCGCATCCCGAAAGTAATGCAGTTAATACTCGTGTTTTTAGGATAAAACTCTGGTTATCAAAGCAATCTGTTGTTGTTTACTCGATTCTCAGATTAATCCCTTTTATAAACTATTGCGCTATTAGAATTTCCAGGCAGTACCTACACCAATACCCCAGGCATCATTGGTAAACTGGAATTCTGTGAATAATGAACTGTTTTCGCCCAGATACCATTGTGCACCGGCATAGCCGCCAAATTGAGATTCTTCTTTGATATCGAATGAGGAATTTTTAAACCGGTCTGTGACAAAACCAGTGGTAGGATCTTTCGTCTTGCCATTGATATCAAGGTCTCCATTTATAAAATGTAAAAATGGTCCTCCATAAAACCGGCAGTTATTAAATTCTACGGTTGGACCTATGGCGATTTGGACCTCCCAGTAGTTGATCTCAGCATCGCCGGAGAAATAAGTATCATTTGCGTCAGTAATACTGCTTCCATCGGGATTGGACCAGGTAATCTGAAGCAAACCACCCCAGGTAGTGTTGCCCTCCTGGTAAAATGTGGCCCTGGTTCCAAGACCCAAGGCGAATCCGCTGCTACCATCAAAATCCTTGTACTGGTCACCAAGAGCATCATTGGCAAGGACCTCTGTTATTTCGTCCTGGGCGTCAGTTATTCCAAAACGTACAAATATGTCCCAATTTTCCCACAAACCGGCACCTAAACGGCCCAGAAACATATTTGATTTGAGGCTTTCGATTTTGTACTTCCTATAATAAGGTTCCCATGATGGAGCTCCCTGATCCAATACTTTAAGTGTACCAAATGCTTCTAAGTCCATTTCACTATGCGAAAACTCAAGACCAAATGACGACTGGCCTTCCTGCAGGGTAGCTCTTGGAGGCCCCATTGGAGGCATAGCAATAGCAACCGAACCGCATACACCCACCACTATAAAGGCAAGAGCTGACAATACTCTTCTCTTTTTCATAATTATTCCTTTCTATATACAGCACTTTTGATATCTTTTGGCCTCTTAGTCCTACAAAACATATCGACCCATACGGGCCAAAAAGTTTTCTTTTTTTTGAGATTTGCTGTTTAGATGGCTCTTTTCAGCACCGCCAAGCCTCTTAGTTTTCAGATACTATCAAATCTGCTTTAAAAAAGCAAAATATAAATCTTAAATTCTTTTTTCTTCTTCAGAAGGCCGCTCAAGGTGTAAATAGAGCTTAAAGTTCAGGCAAAAGGCTGAACGTCTGGATAGGTAAAGCAAACTTTTCCTCGTATATAAATAAAGTCACAGTCCAAAGCATGGATAAGCAGCAGTACAGTCAACAGGATGGAGTTTTCGACAGCATCTTTTCTGAACGATACCGGCAAAGCAACTAAAGAATATGTTCTGCTTTATGCTGCCGCTTTTAGCTTATGAAAAGCCAGAAATGGTCGGGACGAGCGGGAGTATTTCATCTGGTAGTGGTCGGTTAAAGTCTATAATTTAAATCTTGTATAGCCAAAACGACCGGCAAGAGAGTGTGTCGTATATTTTATGCTCTAAAGTAAGAGGGCCTATACCAAATAAATCGGCATAGACCCCAGACTATCACAAATCTATCAGGCACCAAATTACAGTTTAAAGCCTCTGAGGTGCTTACTGTAAAATTCCGGCTACGGGGTCGGAGTAAAAAGGCCCTGCTTATATGAGAAATAATCCACATCAATGGCTCCGCTCTGCGGAGTGGCGCCCATTCCCATTAAAATATAGCTGTCTTCATAGTCGTTGCCGTTACCGGCGGTAACATAGAAGTCGTTAGAGACCTGTGAACCATCGAGATAGACCTTCACAAGGTGAGTGCCGTTCCCGGTGACATCCGGCTGAATGGTGATCCAGTAATCATGCCAGGCCGTCGGGTCAAGCTCCAGGATATTCAGCCAACCAGGATCGTCACCGGTAATATCCACATCGCCGGTCGGTGAGGAACCGTTGAGCTTGTTCATGACCAGCCCGCTTGCCGGCAGTTCGTCATCGTCTGAGGCCAGGGCAAGGGCGAAAGAGATAATCATATCGCCTTCCGACTGGCGAACGCTGAAATTACCTTTACCACTGTCATGGATCACATACCCATCGCCGCCGGCCGGCCAGGCAGTAATACTTCCACCTTCGTCCGGATGCGTATCATCCAGCGGGGAACCGGTCGCAACACGGGCACGGAACGAAATAGTAACACCATCAAGGATTTGTGCCGCAGAGTCGCCGATATCGTTGGTAATGCTGTGAGCGAATGCAACCTTACGGTTACTGCCCG
>CAZFOQ010000184.1:0-6620 GCA_964520535.1 uncultured Pirellulales bacterium
GCGCCGAACAGTTATGGAGAAGTTAAATAATGATAATCGGCTTGAGCCGCCTGTGCGAGATGCCGCCTTACAGATACCGGTAGTGGTATCGCGCTGTGGGAACCTCAAGTACCTGCTACTGGCTACGAATCGCGTCGGATAGGGATTATCGCACAGAGACTACTCAGTGTGCTACAAGAAGAACACGGTCTCTATTCTAAAGTCATTGAAGAATTAAAGACAGACGAGAGACTTGACGAGTCCGTACGCAAGTTAGCACTGCAGATTGCCAATGCCCGGTTGTGGGAGGATGAAGAAAAGACAGAATAAAAGAAATAGGGTGTATAAAGAACTAAAGCACCCAGAACATCCAAAGGGCTGGCAACATGAAACACAGTCAGCCCTTCGTTATTTGTAAGTCACGCAACATCTTCGCCCCGTAGCATATAATTTCTACTGTTAAGAATCACTTTGTCACTCTATTCGGAAACATCTTGATCATACCTTGTCATCATTGTTGAATCTGTATAGTCAAAGGAGTTTGAACGAATCTTTCGACTTGTAGCTTTCAAAATTCTGCTTCCGAAAAATAGTAAAAATTATCACGATATTTTCGATTTTGTTGTAGTATCGGTTGTTATTTTCCAGTGAATCAAAAACGCTTAAAAATCATAACAGACTGCAATGTATTAGTTTATGATTATTATATGAAATTAATGTAGAAAGGACATTGAATCCCTTTGCATCAAGCCGCCTTTTTATGACTTTCATTTCGTATCCTTCGGGAAAAATTCAGTTACCATACAACTTATACCAAATTATATTTTGTATGGTAACCACATAACCTAAGTAAATTGTAAGTTTCGTATAATTTTGAGTGATATAATATATCGTGTGAACTGAACCATGCATATAAAAACGCGTACTAAGCTTGCACCTTTGATGCTACTTTAGTGCTTTGTTGGTCTACCTCCAATCTCATAAATCTCCATTTAACAATCATTACTCATTTAGCCACAAACATTTACAAAGAGAAACTTCGGCTTGGAAATCCGTTGCTCTATCCAACTGAGCTACGGGTGCACGAATTTATATCATGAAATTAACAATTTGCTATTTAAGCTGTCAATCCTTTTAGCCGGGAAAACTCCGAATTAGATTATGATAATCCGGCATGATAATTCTGGAGGGATTTGACAATCGGTTCCCTGCCTTGTCTTGCGGCGATCCCTTTTGCCGTGGCCGCGGCGGCGGTCGTTGTCGTGATATACGGCACCTTATACTTAATGGCTGCTTTTCGGATATACGAATCGTCATACTTACTTCGCTTACCCACAGGAGTATTCACAATCAGGTGAATCTCCCTGTTCTTGATCGCATCCACAATGTTCGGTCGACCTTCGTACACTTTTAGAATACGTTCGGATTTGATGCCTTTTGTAGCCAGATATTTGTGTGTTCCTTCCGTTGCCAGGATCTTAAAACCAATCTCGCTGAAGGCGTTCGCCGTAACGGCTATGGATGTTTTATCCGGATCGGCTACTGTGATCAGAACCGTTCCCTTGGAAGGTAGGATTTGTTGCGTGGCTTCCTGAGCTTTGAAAAAAGCCAGGCCATAGGAGTCTGCCAGTCCCAGAACTTCGCCGGTCGAACGCATCTCAGGACCAAGCAATGGATCCACTTCCTGGAACATGTTGAACGGGAACACGGCTTCCTTAACGCCGTAATGAGGAATCTTCTTATGCTTCAGGTTCAATTCAGAGATTTTTTTGCCGAGCATGATTTGCGTCGCCACACGTGCCATGGAAATTCCACAGACCTTCGAGACCAGCGGTACGGTTCTCGATGCTCGCGGATTGGCTTCCAGAACGTACACAGTATCATCCGCGATGGCATACTGCATATTCATCAGGCCAACAACATTGAGTTTAGTCGCTATCTTTTTCGTATATTCACAAATGGTTTCGATATGCTTTTGTGGGATAGACACCGGCGGTATGACACAGGCCGAATCTCCCGAATGTACACCGGCCAGCTCGATATGCTCCATGACCGCAGGGACAAAGACATCCTTACCATCCGATATAGCGTCGGCCTCCGCTTCAATTGCATTAACCAGGAACTTATCGATTAAAATCGGCCTTTCCGGCGTCACTTCCACGGCGGCGGCGACATACTGGCGCAGCATCTCTTCATCGTGGACCACTTCCATCCCGCGCCCGCCGAGCACGTATGATGGGCGCACCATGAGCGGATATCCGATTCGCTTAGCAATTTTTAAGGCCCCTTCAAGAGAGCTGGCCATCCCGGATTCAGGCATCGGTATTTTCAGCTTCTTCATCATCGCCCGGAATCTGTCGCGGTCTTCGGCCAGATCAATTGTTTCCGGGGTTGTGCCAATGATTTTGACTCCGGCCTCCTCAAGTTCCCTCGCGATGTTCAATGGCGTTTGCCCGCCGAACTGTACAATGACACCATCAGGTTTTTCCTTTTCATAGATACTCAACACATCCTCGACCGTGAGCGGCTCGAAATACAGCTTGTCGGATGTGTCGTAATCGGTCGAAACGGTCTCGGGATTACAGTTGACCATAATCGTTTCCAGACCTTCGTCCTTCAGGGCAAAAGCAGCGTGTACGCAACAGTAATCAAATTCGATGCCCTGCCCAATTCGATTGGGGCCGCCGCCGAGAACCATGATCTTACGATTTTTAGATGTCCCCACCTTGTCGGGAGCGTTATACGTAGAAAAATAATAGGCTGCATTTTCCACGCCGCTGACCGGCACCGGCTCCCACCCTTCGACAACGCCGAGTTCCGTTCTCTGTTTGCGGATTTTATCTTCGGATGTTCCGAGAATTTGTGCAAGGTAGCGATCGGCAAAGCCATCTTTTTTAGCCTGAGTCAAAAGGTCATCAGGAATTGGTTTGCCATTATATTTCAAAAGTTTTTCCTCAAGAGCAACGAGTTCGGCCATCTGTTCGATAAACCACTCTTTGATATGGGTCTTTTCGAACAATTGTTTCGGGGTGGCTCCTTTGCGGAGAGCTTCATACATAATGAACTGCCGTTCGCTGGTAGCAGTGCTCACTAACCTCATTAGTTCATCAAGCGGGAGATTGTTGAAATTTTTTGCAAAACCCAGCCCGTATCTGCCAGTCTCCAGAGAACGAATCGCCTTTTGGAATGCCTCCTTGTAGTTTTTGCCGATACTCATCACTTCGCCGACCGCCCGCATTTGTGTGCCGAGCTTGTCCTCAACACCTTTAAATTTCTCGAATGCCCAGCGGGCAAACTTTACCACGACATAATCGCCGGATGGTGTGTATTTTTCAAGGGTCCCTTCCCTCCAGTATGGAATTTCGTCCAGTGTCAGCCCCCCTGCCAACATAGAAGAAACCAGGGCAATAGGAAATCCTGTCGCCTTCGAAGCCAGAGCCGATGAGCGTGACGTTCGTGGATTAATTTCGATGACCACTACCCTGCCGGTTTTGGGATCGTGGGCGAATTGGATATTCGTACCACCGATGACCTCGATTGCATCAACAATATCGTAGGAATATTTCTGGAGTCTTTGCTGCAATTTTTCATCTATCGTCAGCATCGGAGCGGTGCAGTATGAGTCGCCGGTGTGTATGCCCATTGCATCGACATTTTCGATAAAGCAGACAGTTATTTTCTGACTTTTTGCATCTCTTACGACCTCCAGCTCCAGCTCTTCCCAACCGAGGACGGATTCTTCGACCAGGATTTGGCCGACGAGACTTGCCGAAAGACCTCTGGCTGCAACTACTTTCAATTCATCAACGTTATAGACCAGCCCCCCGCCGGTGCCGCCCATGGTGTATGCAGGACGAATGACAACAGGATAGCCAAGCTTTTTGGCGATTTTTTCCGCTTCTTCAACACTAAATGCCGGACTGCTTTTCGGCATTTCAATACCCAGCTTATTCATCGTTTTTTTGAATTCGATCCTGTCCTCTCCGCGTTCGATAGCATCAATCTGAACACCAATCACTTTTACACCATATTTTTTCAACACACCGGCTTTGGCCAACTCAGATGACAGATTCAACCCGCTTTGGCCACCAAGGTTTGGCAGGAGTGCATCCGGCCGTTCTTTTTCGATGATTTTTGTCATTGTCTGCAGATTCAACGGCTCGATATACGTCACATCCGCCATGCCTGGATCCGTCATAATCGTAGCAGGATTTGAATTGACCAGTAAGATTTCATATCCTAATTTCCGGAGGGCCTTGCAGGCCTGAGTGCCGGAATAGTCAAATTCACATGCCTGGCCAATGATGATAGGGCCGGAACCAATAATCATGACCTTTTTGATGTCGTCTCGCTTAGGCATACTGAATGCTCCTCGCCAAAAATGTTCCAATTAATTTCGTTGTGCTACAAAACCGTAAATTGATGGGGATTAGACTACACATACGTAATATTGTCAAATGCAAGTTGCAATAAAAACATAATAGATCAAAATCACGCATAATAAACCTGAAATCGATGGTCATTGTTGAAAATTCCACAAATTTGATTAGCCCCCAGCCCATGGCCGGGAGTGTGCCGGCTGTGCATTTTATTTACTTTTCAAAGAATCCTTGTTATCAGCTTTCGGATTTAGTATTTCGTGCTTAGGATTTCCGGCCAAAAGCCGGCATATTGGCTTCGTTTGGGTTCGTTTTGGCTTCGTTTTGGCTTCGTTTTGATGCCGATCCCCGATAAGATACAGAGAGTCATTAAAGGAAATCGCCGCAGTGTTAGAGAACGTATTTCCTTATTAAACAGATACTTATACATATTTACATTCTTCCGCATTCTGTCTTCTGAATTCTGACTTCTGCCGTTGAAATTGGCTTTGTTTTGCAAAAAAAGTGTGAATTATACTCTCTAATTTGACTCTTTTTGTCATGTTGAGCTTGCGAAACATCTGGGATTGGAACGTAAAAATGAGATTCTTCACTGATTACACCTTAATAAGCCAATAGATTTCAATTTTTTCACCCCTAAGGGGTTAATTTTTGATTTGCTTCTCTCATTCCGATTGGCTATTTTTTTCGCTTTTTCCTTTTTACTTTTTCCCTTTCTAAGCTGGTGTTTAGATAGATATTCATCATACAAAATGCCGCCCAAAAAACAAGCAAATTCGCATCTCTATGGAAAATTGTCCTTGATACGGACTCGTATTACGTGATGCGTATTGCGTATATCGTGAATTGATACTCGATACTTGCCATTCCTGCGAAAGCAGAAATCCAGAAACGACATACGAGAAACGAACGACAAGCAACGATTCAATACCATCCACTTTGCTCACTGCATTCGCCCAGTGGCTGCCACCCGCGACGGCTGTTCGCCATTATCGGATTGGTCAAACGCATTCATTCAAACTCCATGCAAATCAAGGATTTTTGCATACCGAACGGATTCGATATATTAAAGTTGAGTTTAAAATTACATGGCTGGATTCGCTTTTAGCTTTGAGCCTTCTACTGCAGCAAGAAGTTGTTTCAAAAACTGTCCCAAACCAACCAATACAAGTACTTTTGCGCTCTTGTACAATAATGTTGGTATAAAAGATACAAACCAACGTAAATCAAGAGCAGTATTTCGGCCCATCTGGCCAGTAGCAACAAGCCAAACCTGAACACCTACTCCCCAGATTACAATAATAGCACATAAATAGAATACCTTATCGCCATAACGCAGAAGCAAACCCATTTTATAGTCATTTCCGCATAGATATCTGACCAGTTGCGAGAAGCCTAACGATACCAGCCCGACATTTATAAGTATAGTATAGGAGCGTTTAAGCATTCCCAATGTCCCCTCTAAATTAACATGACCACTTGTTCGTGAAGCTTCTAAAAAAAGTAGTGCAAACCCAACACCACCCATACAAAGAAGAATCCATCCGAGAACCCGGAGCACTGCACAATAAACAACCACTAACCGCTTGTTTTTTTCAATAAACTCCAACATTTATGACCTCCCGAAGATTGCTTCGTCGTTTCACTCCTCGCAATGACATCTTTAGAGCTACCCTCAAAAATTACTATCCTGTTTCCAGATTTCTCTTATTCAAAGAGAATATCTGAGTTAGCAATGATGTCGCACATCTTCTTCTCGCTAAAGTCACCATAGCCAGCCATCGCATTCCCAAGAATTGAAAGTAATTCTTTCTTGCTTTCTTTTTTTATTTCGGGATTGGCAAAACACATTTCCATATAGTCAACTCCTCCGCCGAAGATAAAACTATCAATCAAAAGTGGCCACAAATATATTAAAACAAAACGGTACTCCTGTTCTCCACTGAATTGCGCACCTTTTGTAAATGGTACAACATCAGCGATGTTGGTGTTGTCAACATGCACTTTTTCATAATTTACTTCCCTATGTTGCACCGGCAAGAAAGGAAATCTACGTTGCATGCGTTCCTTGTTTGTTTCAAGCGCCTTATCCAGGAAATCGCAAACCTTGCTTGGTGTACTGACAATTGCCAGAATATTCTGATCATACTTTTTGAAAATATTCCATTCGTAGGTCGTCGGCTCACTTCCTTTTAGCTTGGTCCAACAGCTAGTGCCGTTTCTAAAAAGTAAATTTCACATTTTGTCATTCCAGCGAAGGCG
>CAZFOQ010000185.1:0-6585 GCA_964520535.1 uncultured Pirellulales bacterium
TTCTTAGGCAAGGATTCTGCAGGTGAATCTCTGGTTTCAGACCTTGCCAAAATGCCGCATTTGCTTATTGCCGGAACGACCGGCTCGGGCAAGAGCGTCTGCATAAACAGCATAATCACCGGAATAATGCTTACGAAACGGCCTGACGAAGTCAAGTTGATATTGATTGATCCCAAGATGGTCGAGATGACGGCATTTAATACTATCCCGCATCTTATGTGCCCAATAGTTACTGAAACTCAGATGGCTGTCAAGATACTCGAATGGGCCACGGTCAAGATGGACGAGCGTTACGCACTATTGGCCGAGGCGAAGGTCAAGAATATTACCGAGTATAACAAACTCAGCCCCGAGGAAATTCTCAAACGGTTTAATCCGAGCAGTCCCGAAGAAGAAGAAAAAATTCCGAAGAGACTGCCTTATATTGTGATAGTTATCGATGAGCTTGCTGATTTGATGATGACCGCGGCCAAGGAGATTGAAGCCTATATAGTTCGTCTGGCACAAAAAAGCCGTGCGATTGGTATTCATATTGTCTTAGCGACTCAGCGGCCTCAGGCAACGGTGGTTACGGGGCTGATAAAATCAAATATGCCGTGCAGAATTGGTTTCCGCGTAGCAGCACGTATGGACAGCCGAATCATCCTCGACCAGAACGGTGCCGAAACATTGCTTGGTGAGGGTGACATGTTGTTCTTAAAACCGGGCACAAGCGATCTGGTTCGTGCACAGGGCACTTATGTCGATGATGCCGAGATAAAGGGGATCGTCAAGCATCTCAAGGAGATCGCTGAGCCGCAATTCCATCCTGAGCTAACTCAAATCAAGAAGCTGGATCCCTCTGAGATGGTCATGGACGAGCTGTTTGACGATGCGGTTCGTATTGTCCTGGATACCCGACGGGGCAGCGTATCATTGCTCCAGCGAAAATTGAATATCGGCTATGCCAGAGCTTCACGCATCATCGAGATGATGGCCGTTTCAGGAGTCCTCGGCGAGTATAAAGGCTCTCAGGCAAGGGAAGTGCTAATGACACTGGAGGAGTACGAAAATGTCCGTGCACAGATGGAGGCCGACGCCGAAGCCGGTTATGAAGACCTGGCCCAGGATGAAGTTTCCACCGAGCCTGCCTATATAAGCGAGGGGCAGAAAGAATATATTGCCACCGATAGCGAAGACAACGATTAAAAACTTGTCCTGAGCCCGTTCGACTTCGCTCAGGGTAAACTCCGCCGAAGGATTGGCTTTGTTTTTTCCGCCCCAAAAGCAGCAAATCACTCATATTCACTTGTCTTAAAAGAGCTTACGTTATTTTTTGCTTTTCTGACCCCCAGAATTGGTCTGGGGGCTAACACGAAATTGGCTTTGTTCCCTGGGGGATAAATTGGCTTCGTTTTGGCTTTGAATTGGCTTTGTTTTTGTGCCGTTCGCAAGGTCGTAAATCACCGTAATCCTTTATTATATTTAAGTTTACGTTCATTTGGCCATTTCGAAAATTGGCTTTGTTTTGCATAAAAAGTGTGAATTATACTCTCTATTTTGCCTGTTTTTGTCATGTTGAGCTTGCGAAACATCTGGGATTGGAATGTAAAAATGAGATTCTTCACTACGCTACGCTCCGTTCAGAATGACAAAGGGTGAAAAATGTAGATTTGTGATTCTATGGCCATTATTTCCCCCCCTGATTCCCTCCAAAGCATTCGGCATGTTCGATATTCGTTATTCGATATTCGTTATTCAATACCCATAGTTCGTGCGTTATTATATCAAAAACCTGCCAAAAAGCAAGGATATTCCGGAAATTGTCCTTGATACGCCGGGGTCATTGCGAAGGAGGCCCCTGGGGCCGACTGCGGCAATCTCGCACAACCAACATAATCAAGAACCATGAAATCAGCCGGTTTTACGCCTTTTCTGGTGAGCCACGTATAGATCCAGAAGATGTCTTATCATTTTTTGGTACTGAGTACGATGCTTTTTGGCTTCTTTTTTAAAGAAGTCGACGGCGGTCTTACTCAATCCGATGGTGACTTTGACCTGTTCTTCGTTAAATGCCAGCTCACCCGGGGAAGGAAGGAAATCGTCAATTACTTTTACATCGCCTAACGGTTCATTCGTGTATTTTATTTTCTTTTTCATAGATACTCTTACCCTTTCGCCAATATCCTGCTCCAATGATCCGAATCATACTCTTACGATACGTAAACCGGACGGTTAAAATGCCGCCAGCCACCTTACCGAAGCAATAATAACGTTTTTCCGTCCAGCTGTGGCTGATATCCTCGGCAATTACACGATCCGGATCGGCAAATGCGTATTGTGCCGTCGCAAAAGCAACTCCGTGCTTTTTTTGGTTATCTTTGTCCTTTTCGCTGTCCCATTCGAAATGGATTTTAGCCATACTAATATTCTATCGGCAATAAAGATATATAGCAATATAAATATACATAAAAATATATGGAAAATTTGCGTAATTGTTACTTGATATCCCGCTGCTTCGTTTTGCGAGGCAAAAAAAGCGGGGGCGTATCGAGTATTGCGTATGTCGTATATCGAATAAGCAAAATTCCCGGTCATTGCAAAAGAGGCCGAAAGGCCGAATGCGGCAATCTAATCCTCGATTCTCGTGCCCCGTGTCTCGTGTTTTAGAGATTGAGACCAATTAACTAAACCACCCCGTGAGATGTGTCGTTTTTGAAAAATCTATCTCATCGGGGTCAACATCTCCCCTCCCAAAAACGCCTTTTTGTTAGTGGATAGTGATTTGTGGTTCGTCGTTAGCACCATTATAGTTTTAGCCCGCAACATAGTTGCGGGTTCTCAAAAGATTGATATAATGTCAAACAGCACCCTCGAGCGGACAACAAAAGGCGGAAATATAAATGCGAGTTTTTCAATTGATTATTTTGTGGAAGATAGACTTTTGAGAGTCAGTAATTTGATAAGGCCGTGTGTCGTAGTCTTTAAATGGTGACTGGCAATAGTTTACTTAGTTTATTAAGGAGAGATAAAGTGGCAAACATACCGAAGAAAGTAGCTGAACGTTTCGCCAAGAGTATTCAAAAATACCAGAAGGTACTCAAAATCGCCAAAGACAGAGACATTAATGAATCCGATACAGTCTCTATCATTAAAGACATTCTTTCTGAGGTTTTCGGATACGACAAGTACCTTGAGGTAACAGGTGAGTTTGCTATTCGTGGAACATATTGTGACCTTGCCATTAAAATTGACGACAAGGTTCAATTTCTTGTTGAGGTCAAAGCCATTGGCATCGACCTGAAAGAAAATCACATGCGACAAGCTCTTGATTATGGAGCTAATCATGGAATTCAGTGGATTGTTCTCACTAACGGAATTGAATGGCAATTGTATCGTATACGATTTGAGAAGCCAATTAACTATGACCTTGTGTATTCATTTAATTTTACAGGGATCAACGCAAGAGGAGAAAAAGACAGAGACAACCTTTTCCTTATCTCGAAGGAGGGATTAGCAAAGAACGCAAGAGAAGAGTTTTACGAAAAAGTCCAAAGTGTAAACCGCTTTATCATCGGAGGTTTGATTCTTTCAGAACCTACTCTTTCAGTGCTGAGGAGAGAACTAAGAAAATTCTCAGACGGAGTGAAAATAGATATGGATGAGATCAAGACGATGGTAAGAAGTGAAGTTCTGAAGCGCGAACTGGTTGAAGGTGAAGAAGCTGAAGCAGCTCAAGTTAAAGTCAAGAAATTTTACAAGAAGAGTAGGACTCGTCCGAAGAAACAGGGAAAAAACCAAACTCCTGCCTCTTCTGCGCAGGATGAGGTTTCCTTCTCGGATAAATTACTCAAAGAATCTTAGAAAACTGGACAGCCCCACAGCCACCTATTTACGATAACAGAAACGAGTGACTGTCACGAGTATTTTCATTGCCAGCATGTGAGATTGAGCGTTAGGGATCAAAAAAAAGGAGAAAAACATGAAGAAATACACTTACGTATTGGTCGTATTGGCGATGACTCTGCTTATGGGTTGCTCTAGAGAAAAACCCGAAGATAAGGAGAAGGCTAACGAGCAAGCTAAGCCACAGATAGAAGCCAAGAAACATGCGGAAGCGCCTATCGGAACTAAAACCCAGATTGTGTGTGATAAGTTCGATTTAGTCACCAAAGTTACGGGGTCCACGCTAGATCTTTCGGTAGATACCGATCTGCCTGACAATACGGTTGTCATGGTTGGCGTATCAAGGTCCTATTTACACAAGGGTAACTCTGTCACATACTCCGAGAATTATTTCTCAGAAAGGAGCACTATCGGAAAATGGAAGTTAGAACACAGCATCTCCATCGCCAGCGAAGTTTGGAAAACGGCACTCAGGGCTAGGCAAGAATTGGTGTCCAGATTCGGACCTAGTTTTGATGTTGCATCCATCAGCGATAAGATCAAGGTGAGTATGGTAGTTCCTATAAACCAACCGGACGTGAAGTTCGGGGATCGGAATCATAATCTTACAGGTAAATCGGTAACGATATTGACCGAAGGTCTTCGTGTTGTCAGGGATGAAATTGAGATAGACTACCCATTGAATGCACCACCCGTGGGGAAGTCTCCATTCCCTAATTTGAATCCACTGGGACTTGACATTGGTCAAAGCTACGTTGTTTCAGAGCAAACACCCATAATGCCATCTCACAGCCCTGCTGATCCTCTTGCTGCCATACAACAGATGAAGTACATTCCTAAAAGGGGAGTATTTAAGGTTCTCGAAGTTTACTACAAGGAGAAATACAATCCCTGGTATAAAGTAACCGCTTTTGACCAAAGTATAGAGGAAATTGGGACAGGTTGGATTAATAGCACGGCACTTTTAGGGCAAGAACTAAATGCATACAAGTGAGCCAGTTAGGTTTCACGTGAATTAAATGGGTACGCCTGCCCCATGGAAAAACTATGTCCAGCCACCTATTAATGATTGGGGACAGTAAACAGAAAACGGTGAATTTCGTATTGTGTGATGATTCGCACCACGATACTAAACACAGGAGCAAATTGATGTCTGAAAATAAAAAGAAAAATGCAAACGAAATAAAGATTACCCATTCAGATATTTCAGTTTCTGTTAATAGCAAAGATGGTCAGCGAAAAGAATATGTTTTTCCAGAATCGTTACCAAGCGATGTTATAGCCATAAGCTCAGTAGCATCTACCGCTGCTGATATGGGGGTTCAAGTCTTAAAACCTTGGCAGGATAAAATAAAGGATGAAATAGACGATATAAAAAATTTTCCAGATGAATGAAGTAGAAGTAAACTTCGGAATAGTAAAATTTAAGTTCAAAAGAAAAACATAAAACTAGAAAAACTAGTGACATCCACCAATTAATGACTGAAAAAAACGGTGGCTGTTGCTATTAAATTGAAAATTGTATCCAAACTTACGCTTTATCTGAAATATTCACATCTCGCGTCCGACTACATTGAGGTGGAATTCAGTGATTGTTCTTAAACGACGAGATCCTGAAACCTGATTTGGGAACCATGCTTATGGAAACATTGATTAATTTATTGCAAGACATGCCATTCTGGGGCTGGATCGCGATTATTGTAATTGGCGGCCTCGCTGTCGAAGGCTACGTCAAGATCAGACGCATGCAAATCAAGCATGCCGAACGGATGGCAAAAATCCAGCAGGGAATCGATCCAGGCGATGAAACCGAGGCCTATAAGAAGGATGAAGTATAGAACTCACCCCAGTCGGGCTCTCTGGAGGGGGATTATAGGTGTTCAAGGGGAATCGCTTGACCCATAGGGGGTGCTTTTTCTGTGGGGTAATAAACAATAGATGATTAACAGGATATAAGGGGTAGGTTTTAGGGGATACGGTTTTGTTAAAGGCCAGCGGTGCTGTTGAAAAAAGGAAAACGGATAGGATATAGGGAGTAGGATTCAGGGTTTTTTAAAATCCTCAAAATCCTGACGAATATCATACTCAGGTTCAAAATCTTCGCTAAGTGGAGGGATTATTTCAATAATTATAGAGCTATAATAAATTCTCTTGTTATAAAGCAGGCATATTCGTCCCTTATTTCCATAATAATCATATTGTTTAGCAAATTTCATTAAAGCAAATGGTTCAAGCGCTTGCATTTGAAGTTCCTCAGCGTTCTTCTGAGAAATATATTGTGCATCATCTAAATCAATAATCTCCTGACCATTATTTAACTTCCAGGTTTCTCTTTCTATAAGCCCTTTACTATTAAAATCTCTTTTTTGAATATAAATACTATCCGGTCGAGAATCTTTATGTCTAGCAATGAAGACCCTTTTCTTTCTTGCATAAGGAGGCTGGATGTCTATACTATTCGGTAACATATCATGATTACGATTTAATCTTGATCTGACATTTCCCATTTACACGGTTAAAAAGCATATTTTTCTCCGTATGACACCAATCATTTTACCAAATTCACCTTGAACTATCAAAAAATTTTCTTTTACTCATCAGAGGCTTTCTTAAAAAATTGCTCACATGAAAACCAGGGACAGCCACGAATGGCGGGACTTTAAGCGACATATTTTAGCCTCCATTGAGTTCTTGTCATTT
>CAZFOQ010000186.1:0-6527 GCA_964520535.1 uncultured Pirellulales bacterium
GTATCAATTGTTAAAGAACTAAGCCATTATCATTTTTCTTGGAAAGTACAGTAAAAAAATAGAACTGTGAAATTCCACAGTTCTACGCTTTATCTTTTAAAGCGTTTTAGAACCAGTTAGGAATAGGCCTGCGGGTATAGAAATCTCTGTCGGCGAAATTACGGTCATAAACAAAACCGAATCCATAAGTGGCTCTAAATGAGTTTCGCAAAATCGCACGCCATCTGGCTGTGGCATGTGTACCAACATTGATTAAGTCATGTGGTTTAATGAAGAAATCCGGTTGCTCACCGTTGTAGATCTTATCTAAATTTACCATCACGATTTCTTCTTTTTTCCTGCCGATTCTCCTTATCACTTCACAACGCTTCGGCCACGCCAGAGGTGCAAAACCTCCCGCAGCAGCTATGGCCTGCTTCAGGGTTATTGGGCGACCCGTTATGGGAATGGTACCAGTACGATTGACATTACCCATAATATAAAATTCGCCAACGATATCTACAGGCACAAAAATAGTGTCACCAGGCTTTATAACGATATTATATCTTGGATCACCGGCAAGCAGCTTATCGGTCGGGATCTTTATCAGTCGTGTCTTTGCACCCTGCTCTGCCCATCCAAAGTCCGGTGCTGCTGCTTCTTCGGGTGGGGCAACAAATTCTTGCGGAGGCTGTGGTCGAATAACAGGTTCTATCGGCTTTGGTTTACCAACCTGAACAGGAACCCATTTTCCATTCTGGAATACCCACTCAATATGCCCGTTTTCTTTTTGATTTTCTACTGGCTTGGCAGCACCTATTTGCACGGGCACCCATTTACCGTTCTTGAAAACCCATTCAATATGTCCTGAATTGTCCGTATCCAACTGTTCACCGGACTTATCTACAGTGACCGATCCTGCGGAAGATACAAATGTGTCTCCTTGATTCATTTGTGTATTAACTTGTCTGTCTTGAGGAACCGAAGGTACGTATGAGCTGATTTCATTCTCTGCATTTCCGTTCGCATTCGTTCCGCTTTTTCTTCCGGATCTTTCAGACAGAGTTTTCAGTACTTCCTGAACGCTTATTGGTTTGTCGATGGTATTTGAATTAGGCATATCAGACGATTGCAAGACGTTTCTTCCGCCGGCCCGGTTCTGTGCACCAGTGTTGAACAGGTCAAAACCTTTGGAAGCCCTGTTAGATTCCTGATCAGATACCATTTCGGACGAAGATATAACCACCCTACTTTCCGGCCAACGAAATTGATTTTGTGCCCGAGGTGAGGTGACCTGTTGCTTTCGTCGTTTTGGTATCATAATCTCAGGACCAATGGCATTTAGTTCAAGATCACCATATCCAGGTCTGCTGATCGGTTGTATTTTATTTTTGTTTTCTACAAGCCGTGACACGTATATATAGCTAACGTTAAACTGTCTTGTCCCGCTTGCCATAGCAAGTGCATCAGTAAGTCTGAAATTATATCGAGGAATAAAGTACCTGTTTGGGGCAAGCACGCCATCACCCAATATTGAAAAAGCACGCTGTTGTGAACTTATCAACGTTACGGTGACCAATGGATTTTTTAATAAGTTCGGTGAGAGGATTTGCTTTATGTTCTCTTCGAGCTGCGTCTCAGTAAAACCTGCCACTTCAACAACGCCAACCTCTTGTATTGATATTTTTCCGGTTTCAGTTACAATGTATTCATTGACAAATCTTGTTCCCTGGCCGAGTAATTCATATATGTCTATTCTTACGATATCACCGGATCGAAATGTATAATCAGTCTCGTCTGGTACCGTATCTATCGGTTTTGGTTCTTCCCCTTCTTCCCACGCTACGGGAGTCTCTTCCGCGACACCCAGAGAATCCAATATTACATTAACTGCAGGGACAGTTCGGAACCGCCCCACTGCTGTCGGGTCAAAAAACTTATTGCCGCAGCCGGTTGAAATTGCCAAAAGAAAAAAGCAAATAACGAACATGAAGTAACTAATTCGGATATTGCTTTTAGTTACTGTTTTGTACATGGCAATTAACTTCCCAAAAACACTATCTACTTATAATTCAAGACTTATGAATAACTAAAACCGTTGTCATACGAACAGATTTATCGGTTTAATGTCTGAGTCGCTTAACTTTTTTTAACCATCATAAAAGCAATATTACAAAGAGATTAAACACCGGTTAATATCTGTCCTAAACTACCAATTTCAACCGATTTGATTACATTCTCAATACAATATCTCAGCAAATGTTATGCTTTTTAACTATTACAACTATAAGGTCATAAAGCATTTATAAAGCCAAATGCCTTGGTGATATGATTGTTAAGAGACTGCTTATATATCGAAATGTGTGTTGATCAGCCTGATTATGCTCTATAGACCCAGAATCCATTAATTCCATTAAGTCAGTTTACGGCCGATAATTTATGTTATTCCAGTATAGCTAAAAGTGCATTATCTTATGGTGAAATTTATCAATGCCCAAAAATTTGTGGATCATAAAATGGAATATTTATGTTAGAGCTAAGACACTTTTATAAAATTTTTGGTTTTTTTATGAGTTTCTACCTAATTTTTTGATAGAATGAGCGTTCTTCATATTAGAAGATCCAGTGTAGCATATGTTGGAGAGCAATTGAGAGACATTTAATTTATGGAGGTACGAAAATGTTAAAATCAACAATCGTAAGAAATTATGTTGCGGTGTGTCTATTGGTTTTATTTGTTTTTACCGCAGCTCTATGGGCACAAGGTCCGGATAGCGATCAACTTATGAAAAGGGTCCCTGCAAAGGCTATTTTTTGTGTCCGAATAAATAATTTTGATAATACTTTGAATCAGATGGACCAGTTTCTCGCCGGTGCTTCGCCTATGCCTATGGGAGTCTCGATGTTAGTACGAGGAAATCTGATGAACCTGTTGGGTAGTCCACAATTGAACGGCATAAATACCAATGGTAGTTTCGCAGTATTTGGAGCTATTCTGCCTGGCGGATCTGAGCAAGCCGCACCAACTCCAAACATGTTCGTGGGTGTACTTGCTCCTGTTACAGATTATAAACAGCTCATCGATGGCAATCCTAATTGCGCTCAGCCTGATGAAAAGGGTGTTTCCAAAATAACAAAGAACGAGACTCCAGTTATGCTGGTCACCCAGACGGGAGACTATGCACTTTTAAGTTGGGCGAATGATTATGACAAACTTGTTGCTATGGCAAAAGAAACTTCAGCAGCAGACGCAAAGGGACTTGGAAGTGCTCTTAATACTGCTGAGATGAAGCAGGCTATGACTGAGCCAATTTGGGCATATAGTAATATACAGCAGGTTTCCAGTACATTCGGGCCTATGGTGTTAGGCAAAATAGAAGAAATGAAAAATATGATACAAAGCATTGAAGCTAATCAACCAGGATCACAGCCTGCAAACATCCAGAATATTATGAAAATGTATGTCACTATAATTGATGCACTATTAAAAGAAACAAAATCATTGAGCATTGCCATCAATCCCAAACCCAACGTTTTGAATATCACCAAAACCATAAGCGCTGTTCCCGAGACGGATATGGCAAAGATGTTTGTAGCAGATGCTTCATTGCAGAAGGAGAATACTCTTCTCGCATATCTGGAGGATGGAGCATTCATGAATTATGGATCTAATATGAGTATGCCCTTCATAAAGCAGCTTCAAGATAGCAGTATTGATATATTTGCTGCCATGGGTAGTGATACTTTAAGTAGTGAAAATGTTACAAAAATGAAAGCTTTATCAAATAAGGTCATTAGTTGTCTTGATGGGCCGGTGGCGTATTCAGTGTCGATAGACCCTAATAGTAAACCACCTTTCGTAGTCAAATATGCAGTGGCTGTAAAGGATGAGGAAAAATTTAAGCCGTTGATTGATGAAGCGGCAGAAATGATGGCAACCAGCGGTATAATGGATTTCTATAAGAGCTTCGGAATGGAAACCAGCTTTAATATAAAGAAAGGTGTAGACAGCTATAAAGGTGTTTCAATAGATTCAGCGAAGCTGGCGATGAAATCCACCCAGGCCGGCACACCACAGGCCCAGATGATAACAGCTATGTACGGCGAGGGATTTGATTATCGATGGGGTTTGGTAAAGGGATTGTTTGTGCCGCTGGTGGCGATGTGAATGCAAAGATACGCGAATTAATTAACCAGGTTCAAGCCGATAGTCCGAAACAGATCGGTTCTGAGATGAAATCAGCACTGGCACTATTGCCGGGAGCAGATAAGGCTGATTTCTTAGTAACGTTTAATTTGCTGCGGGTATTCAAAATGGCATCAGCCATGATGCCTATACCAATCCCGAAAATGGATGTACCGACCAAGAGTAATATTGTAATTACCGGCAAAGCCGGTAACGGCAAATTAGTTGTTGATATTGCTCTGCCCAAAGAGCACTTGGCTGAAATTATGGGTGCTTTTTTAAAGATGCAACAACAGCAGATGCAGCAACAGCAAATGTAGCAGAACTTAAAATCTTCGATTACTAAATGTAATTAGCACCTATGCTCTCATTGGTTGGGTAAGTATAGAATAAGAAGAGAAAGGCGGTCGGGCTGATTTAGCCCGACCGCCATAATTTTGCATCAAGTGCCTCAACTACTTGAAATCTATTTTTACCAATCGCTTTTGCGAATTGCCCCGGGAATCAGTTGAAAATATCTCTATTCTATGAGGAATAAAGATTTCCCCTTCCTTGATCTCACTATAATCATAGCCGCGAACTGTTAAAAATTGATCTCCGCCCAAACAGGCAATCCAAAGCATATCGAAAAATAAGTTGTCTCTGTTTTGATAGAAAACGGCTTTAGGAATCCGCAGAATTGATTCGATATTTGCCTTACTACGTCTCTTAATTGGGTAGTACCATTGGCCCTGTATTTTGATTGGATCAGTATCTTTGGTAAAATCGACCGATTCATCCAACAAACGAACCGGCACTGTTACAATACTTAAAATAGCCTCCGCAAAACATTGATGATCCACTGAACTCATAGAGTTTATAATTTGCCCACTTCCTTGCAATACTTCAAACTGCCCTTCCGATAACCGCCAGGCAAAGTTGCCTTGGGGTTCTTTGCCGGTAATCTCAATAGAATTCGACCATGGATGAACATTGTAATGCTGCTCTGTCAGGTATAAGCTGCCATCAGGCTGATAAAAAGTGACCACACAATTAAGCTTTAGCTCGATAGTTCTGGTCCAGGCGTTTAGTCCTCCAGAAGCTTCAATTGCCTGAGCCGCATAGTCAGATGGAATATTTATGGTTTCAAGGTTCGGTTCACGAGCTAAAATATCCACATCTTTTACTTGTTTGTGTCGACATCCTGCAAAAATAAAAGCAGTAACAAATGCCAAACAAATTATTTTTGAGAACCGATTGTTCATTTCCTCCATACCTCCTATTTTCTACTTATCACATTTTAAATTTGCAAGCTGCTCCATCAGAGCATATCTTTGCGTTACGTCGTTAGTGGCAAGCTTCATTAACTCCGCTGCCACTTCAGGCTTTGACTGCTTGAGTATACGATAACGGTTTTCGCCATAGGCATAATCTTCGAATTCAGCAGTAGGACTCTTCGAATCGAGCAGCAAGGGATTTTTACCTTGCTCTTGGAGCTTTGGATCGAATCTATACAGCGGCCAGTGTCCACAAGCGACGGCCTTTTTCTGCTCTTGATTACCCAATGTCATATTGATGCCGTGGGCGATGCAATGTGAGTATGCAATTATCAGCGAAGGTCCCGGATACGCCTCGGCCTCAACAAACGCCTTGACCGTCTGATTAGTATTCGCGCCTATAGCCACTTTTGCAACATAAATATTGCCATAAGTCATAGCCAGCAATCCAAGGTCTTTTTTGGGAGTGGGTTTACCCCCTGCTGCAAACTTTGCAACCGCAGCCCTCGGCGTTGACTTCGACATCTGACCGCCTGTATTGGAATAGACCTCTGTATCCAGAACGAGCACATTTACATCGACACCGCTTGCCAGTACATGGTCGAGTCCGCCGTATCCAATATCATAGGCCCAGCCATCTCCACCCATTGCCCAAACTGATCTGCGGACAAGATAATCAGCTATATCCAACAGATATCTGCACTCGTTACAATCACTCTTTTTACACTGCTTTTTAAGCTCATCCACCCGGGCTCTTTGCTGTTCAATCGTTTCCTGTGCCGGATCATTAGTTAAAGTTGCCTCACGTATCTGCTCGGCAATCTTTTTATCCACACAGCCTTGCTCTGTGACTTTATCCAGCAGCCACAAGGCCCGCTCTTTGAACTTGTCAACCGTCAGCCGCATTCCCATAGCAAATTCAGCAGCGTCTTCAAACAGGCTGTTACTCCAGGTCGGTCCCCTGCCGTCAGAGCGAGAAGTGTAGGGCGTTGTTGGCAGATTGCCGCCGTAGATGGACGAACAGCCGGTAGCATTTCCGATATAAGTTCTGTCTCCGAACAACTGTGTCAGCAGCTTGACGTAGGGTGTCTCACCGCAACCGGCAC
>CAZFOQ010000187.1:0-6452 GCA_964520535.1 uncultured Pirellulales bacterium
AAGGTTTTCGAGACGGCAAAACGCCTCGAAAAGCCTTAATCTATTCAATGACCTGTTCACTACCACTTCATAATGGCTACGGGGAATATACAACTTTAAACTCAATCAAAACAAAATTCTCAAGGCTTATTAAAAAATCAGGCCTTGATGTTCCCAAAGGAACGGGTTTCTATTCACTTAGAAGAACCGCTGCTACAATAGCAGCGAGGTCGGGAGATCCGTTTGCCGTTCAGAGGCTCCTTGGTCATGCAGATTTATCAATGGCAACAAGGTATGTTCAGGATGTTTCTGCACAGACAGAGTAATTGAAAATAGTAGGAAGTATGTGATTCGACAAGACAATTTGTGAGAGTAAAGGCCTTTACGTTCTATGTCCATGCTACCCGACAGTTCTCTTAAGTATCTGTTGTCGAAAAGCGTTCGTGTCTTTCGAAAACATAGCATTTGTCGGCGTCGTTTTATCCGCGGAGGTGGCCGAAAGTGAAATCAGGACTGTATAAAGTCCACGCTTCCGGGGTGAAAAGCAAATGACCACCGGGATTAACAGGACTGTTTTTCAGCTCCAAAATCAGGATTGTACAACACACTAACTAATTTATAACGCGTCGCGAACATTCTTTGCTTACTGAAGCAATAACTACCTGTTTCTGTCTTCACAAGGATTCGCTACGGGAAAGCTTATGAGAAAAACTCGAAGTTTGAGTTAACGCGCCCGTTGACACATATTACATGGCAAATAGAGATTCCGGCTATTTTCAGCATTATTTCATTACATCATGTCATCGTCTGCCGCTATCGACTTTTTCGTAGATTTCTATTTCGACAATGCTGAGGTTGCTTCTATTTCCTCCTCGGCGGCCTCGATTGGCCCTGTTGTTGTCGGCCTGATCTCTTTGGCCGCTGAGCTCCACAATATTAAAGGCATCTTCTTCCCGGCCGACACCCTGAAGGGCTACTGTCAGACTCTTTCCGGCCACCGGTTCGAACGGGATAGTGACATAGCCGAGGTTGCGAGCAGTGTCGCCCTGATAGACTTCCTTTTCGTCCACGGAAATCCGGATGGAATAGCTCGTGGTGCGCCATCTGGAGAGCTTCATGACCACTTCGCTCACGGTGGCCGGTTCGGCAAAATCGTATTTGATCCATCCATTGGCGAGATTTCCATCGTTCGACCAGTTAGTCAATTAGTTATCATCGTAACTTCTGCCGGCCTCGTTGGCATTTGTTCCTGCTGATGTGCCGCTGATGCGCACCGGCACGCGGGAGATGGTATAAGAAGGCCCCTGCGGCGTCGGCCCGCGGACGAGATAGGAAGGCAGATTGGCACTCGGAATGTGACGCGAGAGTCCGTCAATAACTTCTACCGGTGAAGAAACCATCTCGGCGGAAGCTTCTCTAAGCCCTTCCGAGCCGGCGTTCAAGGTGATTTTGCCCGGCTCGGTCGTCGAGCGGAAAAGAACTCGGTTCACGCCGCATTCGACCGGAAGGCTTTTAGAAAGAATGTAATTGTCCGGTCCCTGAGCGATTCCTCCTCTCCATTCGGCCGGTCCTTTCAACTCGAAGTCGATCATATTCATTGCTGTCGGGCAGCGTTGTCCCCTGGCATCAACCACCTCGACCTGGAAAAGGGCCAGGTTGGCCCCGTCGGCCGGTAAGGTTTCAGGCCCCAGTTTCGTCAGCTTTACGGCCGCAGGCTCCCCTGCAGTGACATGAGTCGCTTCGCAGACTTTGTTGCCGGCGGTGTCGTAACCAACGGCTTTAATATTCTGCCGCAATTCTACGGGTTTCAACCCGTAGATGAAGTTATCCGACGAAGTCGGACGGGTGTAGCCCGAAGCGTCAATGCCACGGGTTTTAACCCGTGGTTGTTTACTTAAATTAAAAAAAATGTTTTCGTGCAAATTTTCAGTAAAAATGTCTTGGAAAAGAAATTTCCTGGCTGTTCAAGGTGATTTTTTATAAAAATATTGATGTCGTACGGAGAAAATTGTGTTTTTTAGGCGTTTAAATGGGAAATCCTATTTAATAAGAGTCAGAACTATGAAACAGGGAATCATTGCTGTTGTTGGTGCCGGAGTCATGGGAAGTGACGTTGCTCTTGATTTGTCAGGCCATCAATACGAGGTCATTTTAAAGGATCTTACCGATGAACTTTTAGAAAAGGCCAAAAGGAATATTCATAAAACATATAATTTTGTCAGAATGACGAAAAAAGACTACTTTTCATCTGGTCTGGATGAGATCCTTTCGAGAATTCGATTCGTGACTGACTATGATGTGTTTGATCAGGCAGATATTGTGATCGAAAACATTACTGAAAGCTACGATGCAAAGAAAAAATTATACGTGGAACTTGCGGATGTTTGCCGAGATGATGTGATATTTGGTGCCAATACAAGCTGCATTTCAATTACTAAAATTGGCGAGTTAATGCCGCAACCGGGGAATGTTATTGGAATGCATTTCCTGAATCCTGTTCCATTAAAACCGTTGGTTGAGGTCATTCGGGGTCATCATACAACAGATGAGACGGTTGATAGGACCAAATCTTTCATAAAAAGTCTTGGCAAAACATGTGTGGTTGTCAATGATGTTCCGGGCTTTGTCACAAACAGGGTGCTGATGCTCGCAATCAATGAATGTATCCGGCTGATCCGGGATAAAGTCTCCGAGCCTAAAGATATTGATATGATTTTTAAGCTTGGATTCGGTCACAAAATGGGCCCGCTTGCCACGGCCGACCTGATAGGGCTTGATACGATACTGAATTCGCTCACGGTGTTGTATGAAAGTTATCACGATCCCAAATACAGACCGTGTCCTCTTTTAATGGAAATGGTGAATGCCGGTCTTCTCGGCGTGAAATCGGGAAAAGGCTTCTACGAATATGGATATAAATCAAGTCTTCAATGAGAAAAGAACATCAGACAAAATGTGTAGTGTGGGACCTTGATGGCACGATATGGGATGGTATTTTGCCGGAGAGGGATGATGTCCGGCTCAAGCCCGGGATCAAAGAAGTCATCCAGACATTAGACGCCCGTGGCATTTTGCATTCCCTGGCGAGTAAGAACAATCATAGTGATGCCATGAACAAGCTTAAAGAGTTCGGACTCGATGAGTATTTTCTTTATCCCGAAATATGTTGGAACGCGAAATCCGTTTCCATCGGGAATATCCGGAAAAATCTTAACATTGACACGAATGCTATCGTGTTTGTTGATGATGATCCTTTGGAACGGGACGAGGTCAACAGCGAGCATCCGGATGTCTTATGTATCGATGCCTCCGAATATCAGAGGCTGCCGGAGCGTTCCTGTCTGAATCCGAAGTTCATCACGGAAGATTCTGCACGAAGACGCCTGATGTACCTTGCGGATGTTAAGAGAAAGCAGGTTCAGAATGAATTTCAAGGACCGAAGAAGGAGTTTCTTGAGTCACTGAATATGCAACTGGTGATTTCAGAGGCGCAAGAAGAGGACTTAAAAAGAGCTGAAGAACTGACGATTCGGACAAATCAGCTGAATACCACCGGAAAAACATACAGCTACGATGAATTGAAGGGATTCATCTCCTCGAAAAGGCATCAGCTGCTGATATGTGATATGAAGGACAGGTATGGTGCTTGTGGGAAAGTGGGCCTTGCTCTGATAGAGCTGCTCGAGGACGTTTTTCATATCAGACTGTTTTTAATGTCATGCCGGGTCATGTCACTTGGTGTCGGGACGGTCCTGTTGTCGTACATCATGAAGGAAACCAAAAAACAAGGGAAGACACTGAAAGCGGACTTCATTAATACAGGAAAAAACAGAATGATGAATATTACGTTTACTTTTACGAACTTTAAAAAGATTCAGTCAAATAATTCCTCAGATATAACTTTTCAGAACGATTTATCTGTGATCCAGGAATTTCCTCCGTACATTGATGTCGTTATTCGTTAATTTAAGTTAAGGATACGTTGTGCAGCTAAGTGAAAAAATCAGAGAGTTTGTCAAAAAGAATTTGGCCGTGTATGAAGATGACATTTCATTGAATGATGATGATAATATTTTCGAACTCGGATATGTCGATTCGCCGTTTGCTATTCAGTTAATTTGTTTTCTCGAAGAGGAATTTCAAATTAGCGTCGGCGATAATGACCTTGATATCGATAATTTTACCTCCGTCAAACGAATCACTGAGTTTGTGAACAGGAAAAAGAATATGTAAGGATTTGAAATGCTTGATTTTTCACTCCAGGAAGAGATCGTGAAAGAGGTTCGGCGTTTTGCCGATCAGGAAATACGCCCTCGCGCGGGAGAATTTGATCAGAACGAAGAACTCCCCGAAGATATGATTTTTAAGATGGCCGAGAGGAAATTGCTTCTGGCGAGTTTGCCCGAAGAATACGGCGGCCTGGGGCTGGATCCGGTCTATTACGGATTTGTCACGGAGGAAATCGGAAAAGCATGCTGTTCAACGGTTGGATTAATCACGGTGCAGTGTTCGCTGGCGGGGGAGACTTTGCTCAAATGGGGCTCGAAAACCTTGAAGGACAAATGGCTGCCGCTGATGGCTTCGGGAAAGAAGATCGGCGCGTTTGCTTTGTCGGAACCAGAGATCGGCTCGGATGCCAGTAGTGTTCGCACGAATTATCAACCAAGTGAAAACGGCTTTATCCTCAACGGCCGTAAAAAATGGATTTCTTTCGGAGAGATTGCAGATTTTTTTATTGTCCTTGCCTCGTGTGCCGGACAACATACGACGTTTCTTGTTGAGCGCGAATTTGATGGTGTCAAGACGTCCCCGATCAGGGGATTACTGGGCCGGCGGGCGTCCCATGTGGCGGAAATAGAATTCAACGATGTATTTGTGCCGGAAGAAAATATCATCGGGACACTCGGCAGCGGATTTACGTATGTCGTTGGCACGGCCCTGGATCATGGCAGATACAGTATCGCCTGGTCCGGCGTGGCCGTCGCACAGGAAGCTCTGGAGGCCATGGTCACCTATTCGAGGAAACGAAAGCAATTTGGTAAAAAAATTTGCGAGTTTCAATTGATGCAGGGGATCATCGCAGATGCAGTGACAAAAGTTCATGCCGCCCGGGCGTTGTGTATCAAAGCGGGTGAATTGAGGCGGCAGGGCGATAACAGTGCCATTGTGGAAACATCCATTGCGAAATACTTCACCTCGAAAGTTGCTATGGAAGTGACAACGGACGCGGTCCAGGTCCATGGCGGCAACGGTTGTTTGAATTGCTATCCCGTTGAAAGGTTGTTTAGAGAGGCCAAGGTGCTTGAAATCATTGAGGGGACCTCGCAAATTCAACAGCAGATTATTGCCAAGTACGGATTGCGGCAATATCGAAAAAGATAATCTCCGGCCGGTCCATATCCAGACGGTTCAAATAATTCGTTGGCATAAGCGGTGCGATATTACAGAAATAGAAAATTGGCGATGATAAAAAAAGAACAAGTCGAGGTAAAAAAAGATCAGCTTAAGAAGGAATTGGAGTCAGCGAGTGGTGATATTTTAAACGAATTTCCAATCGCTGATTATCTCAGGCTTGCCAAAGATCATTTAGGATATAGCAGGTTATCGTATCTAAGAGAACTGCGTATACCGAAGCGAATTATTTCCAGGATGAATTCGAAATACGTTGTATCTATTATCAACCTTTATCTGAAGTTTGCTCTTATAAGTTCGATCAGCGACTCTCTGGAACGGTTAAAACATAAAAAACTACCCGATGAAATAATACGTCTCTATCATGTGTGGTTTGAAAATGTATTGGGGGATTTTTCTGTACAACCAAACAGTTACTATCATCACGATTGTTCCTCTTTTTTCATGGATATAAAGATATGTACGTTGAAGTATATACCTGTTGGAGGGGCCTGGGAAGTTGAAGTTTTCAGAGTCGGATTCCGTCCTTTTATAGCCGGTGGATTAGGACAATGTCTCGAATACATGAAATGTTTGACATTTAAAACAAGCGGATTTACACAATTTTACGTCATTCACACAGTCTCCAGATACATAAGCAGGTTTAATAAAGAAGAAATGGATTCGAGTTATCGAAGAATTGCCACACTGTTGAAATTGAATCCACAGATAAAAGGAATATACCGGCGAAGCTGGTTTCTGGATCCGAATCTCGAACAAGTCAGTCCGGAGCTGTTATATTTGAGACAAGTGCCACAGCAAAATGGAGCAAGGTTTTTTGATGCCGGCTCGAAGAAACGTGATATCGAGCTTGCACTTGCTATGTCACCGCTCAGGAAAAAATTATATTCCCAGGGAAAATATCTGCCGACAGGCTATGCTTATATCTGGCTAAGAAAAGATATTCTTGAATGGTCGGAAAGAACTCCCACTCAAATTTCAAATAAATAAAACAATTTCATTAAAGTTCTGTACTTTCCAAGAAAAATGATAATGGCTTAGTTCTTTAACAATTGATACTG
>CAZFOQ010000188.1:0-6316 GCA_964520535.1 uncultured Pirellulales bacterium
TCATTTTTCAATCTCGACAACGACCCGCTGATATCTCGTCAATGGCGGTGTACCGCTATCGGTCACCTCGCAGATAACATGGATGGTTTTTCCTTTACTGACATCATTGGGCACAGTGAACGAGGCCTCTTGTTTCCCGGCATTGACGATTTCAATGCCTCCCTTATAGCTGTCCGCTTCCTGGTACTGCCACCATCGGTAGGTCAAGGCGTCACCATCGGGGTCGGAACTTTCTTTGGCGCTGAGTGACAGCTTCTGTCCCGGCCGAACAGTCAAGTCAAGGGTATGGGCCAGCTTGACGATGGGCGGGTGGTTGGCCTGATCGTAGGGTTTGACGCACCAGTCCGCCCTGGCGGCGAAATCGTTTTGCAGCGCAGGCGTCCAACGCCACATTTGTCTAAAATACTCACGGTAATCAGGGTTGGCAGCGGAGGTTTTACGCTCTCGCGTGCCCTGCCTGCCCCATGCGTTTTTTGTATACCAGCGCCCATCCGGATGCGTGTATCCTTCAACGGGTACCGGATCGAGCCAGGTGTTCTCATACACCCGCACGTAGCGGCCACCCCAGCCGCCCCAGTCCGGCGACTCCATGTTGCGTAATCCGGTCACAATGGTATGCAGAAACGCTGGCGAGTCCCCCTCCGAGCGAAAATCTCCTGCGTAGTACTGGTGGTTGTTTCTCTCCGAGGTTTTCTTATGTGCCTCGTAGAGCGAACACAGGGGCCCATGGTTCTCCAATATGTTTTTCTTCATCCACGCCGCATTGAAATAGACCTGCATTTCTTCGGGTTGAATCTGTTTCCAGCGGTACGCAATCGCCTCGAACTGATCCGAAATGATCGTCGGAATCTCATACTTGCCCCAGACTGGGCGAATATAGTCCTGATAGGTCCTGTCTTGCTCCCAGATAAAGAAGAAACGGCACTTCTTGGCGACCTCGGCCATCCGGTCGGGATGCTCATCCTCGATGGTCTTCAGCGCACGGGCGATGGTGTTCATACCGCCCCAGGCCTGCATCCACACCGGTCGATTGTCGGTTTTGTCCAGCAGTACCTTCACGATCAGATCCGATCCTGCCGTGGGTTCGGCCATATCTCCTTCCGATTTTATGTTGCCCAGGACGACGCGTTCGCGTAAGTATTCAGGCGTTGGATAGGCCGGATCATGCTTCACCAGGTTGGGATAGACCTGCGCATACGCATCCAAATAGGGTTCAATCCAGTCATCTCCCGCCCAGCTATGTCCCTGCCAATGGTACTGTGAACTCGAGGTGACTATCCCCTCAATATCCCATTGATTGGCGTACAGCATGAATCGTATCATTGAACACTCGTCGTCGATCTCACCGTCCGATGTCACAATCACCCGCGGCCTGCCATCCGTAGGCCCGGGTTCGACATTGGTAAGATCCACGGGTTCGGCTTCAGCAGGGCTGGCAACGTCTTCAACTGGTTCGGTTACGGCTTGATCCGGGGCGGGTTGGATAACAAGCCTGTCCAGGAGTACGCCGGTTTCACCGCATGTTATCGAGATCGGGTACTTCTTCTTTTCCAGGATATTAAGGGTGAACGACCCGGATTCGGTGATAGTGGCATGCATTGCGGGATAGACCCGCTCCCGAATATTCCCAACCGCAACATAGACAGCATCTTGCTCACCATCAGGGGCAAACATATAGATAGAAACCCTGTAAACTCCGCGATCCAGTTCAACTTCACCTTTTGCTTCGGCACTCTCGACAACGAACGCAACGACCTTACCGCTGGCCGATTCAAGTTCTCGTACTTCCGCGTTTGAGAGTTCGAGGCTCTCCACCTCGATTACCACTTCGGCCGCCTCTACAGGATTTGAACTAATGCTAAAAGCGAAGACAGCCAGCATAATAATAACCAATTTCTTTTCCATAATTTCACCTCACATTTCAGTATTTAATATTCAGTTTACAGGAATTCGAATTCCTGGAACACCATATCTATTTATTCCTTTCATTCACAGAGTTAAACAAAAATGCTTACTTCAGTATATTCACGTTGTTCCCATGCTTGGTATAATCCACAAACACGGTGGGATCGGTTCCGTTGAGGTATTCCTCGATGTTGGTATAACCATCATTGTCCTTGTCCTGGGAGGCATCGGAAACGTCACTCGAATCGAGGCCAACCTTGGCTTCCCATGCATCCGGCATGCCGTCGTGGTCACTGTCGGCGGGCGCTGGCGTGCTTTTCAGTTCCGGCCAGCCACCGGCAATCTTGGGGTTGCTAACAAACCCGTTGTCCCCTTTGGTGCCCGTTCCATTTCGGACATCTTCAATAATACCCACATCGATCACATCACGCTTGGGCAATGAGCAGCCTGCATGCTCCAGCACTGATTGGTAGGCAGCTTCGGCGGTTTGCTGATTAATGGGCATGAATTCTATAGGCTTATCAAGCTTCAGTCCTGGAATTGCGTCCAGATCCACATCAGTATCCTCATCTTTTGGAAATACGCCTTTCCAATTATCGGCAGTGACCTCGGGACTGCCAACCATGACATTGTCGGCCACATACCAACGGCCATAATCAGCAGCACCATTGCGCGACCAGGGAGAACAAATCCTTGTCCTGAGGTCGGGTTGCGTTCCAGGGCCCGGCTTGAAATAGTTGGCCACCATATTAATGGAGAAATGACTCATTGTCTTATTCTTCTCGTGATTCGATGAAGCTCTCGTTGGTTGCTGTTTTTCGCCTCCATAAGCACTTTGAATCTTCCAATTGTATGTCACGTTATTTCTGTAGTCGTTGCGTCCGCCGCCGGAAGCGAAACGGGGATTGCGGGAAAAGTTATTGGCAATCAGATTATGATGGTAGGTGCCGGGGTTATTTCCCCAAATACCGCCAAATTTATGCGAACCGCCACAGGCTTCCGCAATTATGCACCATTGAATCGTAACGTTTTCGCCATGGTAAATCGTAAAAACTTCATCACTGCTCCAACTGGCTGATACATGGTCGAAAATGACATTCTTATTGTATCGGCCCGATATGGCATCACCACGACCTTCTGCTCTTACCCGAATATACCGGATGATCACATTGTTGGCAGAAACAGTCAGTATGCCTTTAAGCGTAATGCCATCCCCAGGTGCGTTTTGCCCGGCGATGGTAATAAAATCATTGGAAATTTTCACATCCGCATCGATTGTACCCGACACCCTGAACACGACAATACGCGGGCCCTTGGCTTCGCAGGCTGCACGCAGGCTGCCCGGCCCGGAGTCGTTCAGATTTGTCACGGCTATGACTTTGCCGCCCCGTCCGCCACATGTTAACGAGCCATAACCTTCAGCTCCGGGAAAAGCGGGGACCGTTGGCATGTTTGCGGCCCATGCCGTTGCGCTAAGAGCCAGTATACCGAAACACACCAAGAGGCGATTGCCCCATTGTGTACTCTTAATTGATTTTTCAAGTTTCTGATTCGTAATGATTGTTTCCTTTCTGGATTGCTTCTTCCTTCCACATCGTCTATTTCAAGTTAAACAAGGCCGTTTTGGCAGCCATTCGTTCATGGTTTCTATTTCCAGTGCGGCGCGGATAAACGGGCCAGTGGCCTTGCCGTCGTCGAATCGGATCGGTTCGTTAATGTAGTACTCAAACGTGCCGTTGCGGCGCTGGTCGTAGGTACCGTCAGCGCGTACCTTGCCGCCCAAGCCGGCCACCGCGCAACTGTGGTCCATATGAACTTCATGGTCATCTTCATCCACAGTGATAAATTCGGCATGAATGCCTTTCCATGCCTTGGCCGCCATATCGAGATAGGACAGATCCAGGTAGCCCTTGCGCACCCCCTTGAGAATCGCGTAGGTGATCATGTTGCTGCCCGTCGCTTCTTTGTAGTTGCCTTCACGATTCGGCATATTCAACACCTGCCACCAGACACCCGAGGGATCCTGAACCTTGGCCAAAGCATCGGCCAGGCGCCGGAGGATGGCGATGAGGTCGTCGCGGCGGGGATGATCCTCCGGAAAGTAGTCAAGCGTATCGACCAGGCCCATGGCATACCAACCCACTCCGCGGCCCCAGAAGTTCTTGGAGAGCCCGGTGATCGGATCGGCCCAGAACATCTTGGCGGTACTGTCCCAGCCGTGATAGAGCAGACCGGTTTCGAAATCGCGTTCCTGGCGTTCCATGATAATGAACTGGCGGGCAACATCCTCGAAGTTCGAGCCGTCACCGTACAGCTTTTCATAGTGCGCATAAAAGGGGCTGCCCATGTAAAGACCGTCGAGCCACATCTGGTTGGTGTAGATTTGTTTGTGCCAGAAGCCGCCGGAATAGACACGGGGGTGCTGGTCGAGTTGGCTGCGTAAGAGATCGAGCGCCTTTTTGTAGCGTTCTTCCCCGGTTCTTTCGTATACATAGAAGAGCACGTTGCCGGCACTTATATAATCGATATTGAATAGTTCCCGCCTGTAGTTGTCGATGGTACCGTCTTCGTTCACCATTCTGTCCGCAAAAGATTCGGAAAGCTGGTAGTAGAGGTCTTTGCCGGTTCGTTGTGAGACATCATTGATCGCGGGCAAAATCAGGCCATAGACGTAGCCCCAGCGTTTGGCTGTCTGACTTAGGTTTTTTGAAATGCCCAGTTGCAGGCGATGAATCTCGCTCAACGTCATACGTTCGGACCAGGGAAGGTTTGGGTCGATATAGATCTTCCCCTCGGGGGCCTTTTGTGCGAAGGCTGGACTGTTCGTTACCAGAGACAGGACGATTGCCAAGGTAAAAATGAAACACAGATTTTTCATGGTTGTTGCACCTATTGCTTTTCATTATCGGATTAAGGTTTTCCGTTGATCTTCAAATTGCTCAAAGTGAGGTTTTCTATGCCGGACATCATGCTGGTCTTTTCAACATTATTGAATAGGCAGTTACGTATCGCGACGTTCTGGATCGGATGATCTTCTATGCCGTGGAATATAAACGCACGCGGCGCTTTTTCCGAGGTCACATTCTCCATCGTGATATTGCGCACGGTGGGGATGTACTCCCCACGATCACCGGAATAAAACATGTTAATCTTGAAAATGGCTTCGCCTACCTGGCCGACCTTTACATTGCGGAAATGCACATTCTCGACGAAACCGCCACGGAAAGAATTGGTCTTGATACGCAGTGCGCGTCCGAGGTCCGGACTGTCCATCTCGCAATCCTCGGCGAAAACATTACGCACACCGCCCGTCATCTCACTGCCGATCACCACACCGCCGTTGCCGTCGCGCATCTTGCAGTGGCGGATGATCACGTTCTCGGTGGCCACACTCACGCGTCGCCCGTCGTTGTCACGCCCGGCCTTGATCGCGATGCAGTCGTCACCTGTGTCAAAATAACAGCCCTCGATCAGCACATCCTGGCAGGATTCCGGATCGCAGCCATCGTTGTTCGGTCCCAGGCCGATCATGGTCACATGGCGCACAGTCACGTTTTTGCACAACACGGGATTGAGGAACCACATCGGTGAATCACGGAACGTAACCCCCTCGATCAGGATGTTTTTGCAGCGATAGGGCTGGACGAACACCGGACGCAGACCTGGGTGGATGCTTCCAAAGATGCGTTCGCTCACAGGCACATCTTCCTTCCCTTTGCCATAGAGGCGGGCAAGACCGATATTGGGGCCGCGACCTTTTGCTGGACTTGTCCACCAGTTTTCGCGCGTAGCACGACCATGGAACGTGCCCTTTCCGGTAATGCCAAGATTGTCCTGCTCGAACGCATAGATCAACGGGGAGTAATTCATGATCTCCGTGCCTTCAAATCGCGTAAACACCCGCGGCTCGTAATCGGCGGGATCCGTGCTGTAGTTGATCGTTGCACCCTCGGCTAAATACAAATTCACATTACTCTTGAGATGGATCGGCCCCTTGATGAACCAGTCACCCGCCGGTACGACCACGCGACCGCCACCAGAGGCGTGGCATTCGGCGATGGCCTGGTCGATGGCGGCCTTGATGTCGGTGGTGTTGTCGGCCACGGCACCGTATGTCGTGATGTCGAAATCGCGATCCGGGAATGTCGGCGGCACGATGCGTGCCAGGATTTCCGGCACGTCGTCCCAGCCCACAGCGATGTCCTGGCTTGCACTATCGTTGCCCTGGGTCGCTGCGCAGCCGGTCATGCAGACCGTCAGTAATAGCATCGCGACAGGTAGAATGTGAATGGATCTTGATACGATCATCTGCGAATTCATTTGTGTCTCCTGAAACATAGTTATTCGATACTGTTTAGATATTTTTCCAACATCGTGTAACCATCAGCAGCCACCTTGTTCCCATCAGAAG
>CAZFOQ010000189.1:0-6305 GCA_964520535.1 uncultured Pirellulales bacterium
GCCGCTCCGAGCCAGATGTCATCGACCGGATTCGGCCCGATCAGGTACTTACAGGCCTCGATAATCTCTTCGGCAAAAAGTGTTGCCATTCCTGCATCCAAAGCCTGGCCAAGATACGGGACCCATAAATCATCGTCAACCGGCAGAGGAATTAAGCCCTTGATCTCCTGCATCACGTCCTTGAAGCCGGCCAGTGTTTCTACCGCTCTTCCGGTCATCGAATAAATAATGGGCAGATAATAACCGGTATTTGGAAACTCGACCCGGCAGTCTTCGCCCTTTTGCTCGATGGCACGAACTAAAAAGTCTTCGGCTTGTTGGGCTATTTGATGAGCGCCTCGTATTGCTGCTGACGCTATGATTTTCGACATTGACTCACCTTTCGTATTCCATAGGAGCGTTCCGGCATAGATGTCTTAAAATATTCACTCAACGCTCAACGCCCGCCGATCTTCCATGTCATAAAGTTTTCGTTCGGTTTGCTGGTTGATCCCGAGGGCGTCGCGTTTTTTCTCGATATGCTCCAGTATCAGCTCAGCGGCCTTGACGGGATCGGATTCAAGAGCCCACCGGCCGCCCAGATCTTTTTCAATTCCACCCAACAGATAATCACTTGTCTTCTGGCTACCGGAAATCGGCAGAAATTCTTTTGCGAAAATCACCAGCAATCCACTGGAGACAAAGTATTGTCCGATGGAAATTGCTTTTTCGGTGATCGATTCCAGGCAGGCGCCGGCCGCCGGGATTTCGGAGATATCCTCACCGAGGCCGCCTTCCCGGACAATCTCGGTGCATGCGACAAGCAGGCGGGAATTGTCTACACAACTGCCGCAGGTCAACACCGGCGGAATGCCCACGGCTTCACAGACTTCCCGCAGGCCAGGCCCGGCCAATTGGAGAGCTTCCTTCGGATTGGTTAGTTCCTGTTTGCTGCATGCAATTGTTGCACAGCCGGTGGTCAGAACGAGTACATCTTTTTTAATCAGCTCCCTGGCCAAAGTGATATGAGTATAATCCTGTTGAACTTTGGGATTGGTGCAGCCGACAATTCCCGCGACACCGCGGATTCGGCCGTTGATGATATTGTCGTTTAACGGTCGATAGCTGGCCCGATATTTTCCGCCCAAAATATAGTTGATCGATTCATGGCTAAAACCAACCACAGCTTTTTTCTTTTCATCCGGTATAGTCACTTTGCCGCGATTTTTGTAGTTACTGATAGCCGTTCTGACAATCTCCTTGGCGGTCTTTAGTGCGGTTCTTTCTTCCATTGACACGTGCTCAACGCCGAGGATTTTTGCCTTATCAGCAGTTGTAATCAGTTTTGTATGGAAACATTTGGCAACTTCGGCCAATCCCTGCATCACGCATTGTACATCGACGGCCATTACCTCGACGGCACCAGTGGCGATGGCCAGTTCCTGACTAAGAAAGTTGCCCGCGATAGGAACACCATGCCGCATCAGCAGCTCATTTGCAGTACAGCAAATGCCGGCAACATTGATTCCTTTTGCACCGGCTTTTTTCGCCTCATCAAGCAAGTCTTCATCGCTCGCAGCCGCTACCACCATTTCTGATAGAATCGGTTCATGGCCATGGACAATGATGTTAACCTCGTCCTTTTTCAAGACGCCCAAATTCACCTCACCCCGACCGGGATAGGGTGTTCCGAAAAGTATATCCTGCAGCTCAGTCGCCAGCATAGAGCCGCCCCAACCATCGGCAAGGGCCGTTCTGCCGGCATGCATAATTATATTCTTATAGTCCTGGTCCACACCCATATGCGTTCTGTGCAAGGCTTCGACTACTTCCCGATCCACGGCCCGAGGGGTAATACCAAGTTTTTTCCAGATTTCCTGACGCGGCTGTGGTGCTCGGCGAACCATCAACTGCTCGCCTTCGGGCTTGCCGAATTCAGCAAGGGCGATCTTCCCGATATCAACTGCAATTTCGTTAACCGAACGGTCTTTGGTCTCAACGCCCAAGTCCTCAGCTACTTTGTACAGTTTGATAATATCTTTGAACTGATAGTCCGGTGCCTGTCCCCTGGCTGTTGCGAGGAATACTTGAGCTACGCCCCGACCGTGGTCACTGTGGGCGCTGGTGCCGGCGGCGACCGCTCTTAGAAAATTACGGGCTACGATTGTATCTGCATCAGCACCACAGACCCCTACCTTAGCTCCTTTTCCAAATGGGTCGATTCGGCATGGCCCCATAGAGCAAATTCGGCAACAAAGGCCTAATTTGCCAAAGCCGCACTGAGGCAATTGAGCTTCAAGCCTGTCCCAGGAGTTTTGCTGGCCCTGTTCGGCCATTTGTAAAATCATCTCCTGTGCAGCTTTATCACTACTGCGTTTTTTCGGGTCCATCTGTAATCTCTTTTTATCAAGAATATATTCTGTTTCGGGAAGAGCCGTCAGTAACATCGAAGGCTTTATCTTCTCCAATAGATTCAATGATAATCTTTGAATCTAAAGCACGTATCAGTGTCTGGGCCATCTTCATTCTCGGCCAATGAAGATGCTCTAAAAAAACTTCCATATTTTCTCCGGTTAAAACCGCTCTATATAATTGTCCGGCAAATTGCGAGCCTGCACTTTTTGTCACAAGTTGTGCTCCGACAATCCTATCTTTGTCATCAGTAAGAAGTTTTCCTATCTCAAAAGGTTTTGTCAATTGCTTTTTGCTCATTAACTGTCTTGGTTCTAAATTATGCACACGAATTTTCAATCCAGCTTCATCTGCACTCCTGGAGCTGTGGCCGATGCTGAATATTTCCGTATCTAAAATCTGATCTGCCTGTGCGCGTAAAAAACCCTTGGTTTGCTTATCAGCACCGGCTGCGTTGCCGCCGGCTATTTTACCGGCGGAGGCCCCGATACTGCCCACAGGTAAATATAAAAATTTATCTGTGAGTAGATCCGGACTTTCGGCACAATCTCCTGCGGCATAAATATCTTTGACAGAAGTTTCCATACGGTTGTTGACTTTAATCGCTCCGCTTGGGCCTAATTCAATGCCGCATTTTTTTGCCAGTGTTACATTTGGTTTGACGCCGGTGCCTATTATTACAAGCTCTGTGGGAATTTTGCTGCCATTATAGATAACATATTCAACGCTTTTTCCTCCCCCTATTTCAGAAATAGCCCGGCCGGGGAGCATCTTCAGGCCTTGCTGTTCGAATTTATTCAACAGGAACTCTGAAACATCCGGCTCCAGCAGTTTTCGAAGGATTCTGGAGCGTACATTAAAATAAACATCCAGGCCTTTATTCATCAAAGCCTCGGCAATTTCCAGAGCGATAAAAGCCGCTCCAACGACTACTGCACGATTTGCGGTTTTTGCCAGTTCGACGATTTTCGATGCCGCTTCATAAGTCGTAAATGTACAGACGCCCTTTTTATCGGCGCCGGGAATTTTCGGGATCATAGGGTGACTACCGGTGGCAATAACCGCCGCGTTATAAGGGAGTTTTTCTTCTCTGCTTTGGTGCAATATGGAAATTCTCTTACCTTTAGTATCAATTTCGGTGGCCTCAGCCGAGCAAATGAGTTCTATGTTGTACCGGGCAAGAGTGCTCTCGGATAAAATTGGCACTTCTTTCGGCCCTGTGATATAACCGGCGATTAATGCAGGTATTGCAGGTCTGCGGTAGGGCAGCTCGTCGCGGGTTATCAGGGTAACTTTACTTTGGGAGTCTTGTTCAGCTGCGGCTATGGCCGCCATCATCCCCGCTGCACTTGATCCAATCACAACTATTTTTCGCACCTTTTTTCCTCAATTCTTTATTACGATTGGCTTGTGTTATCTGGACAAATTGCTGTGATACCTTTTTACGTATTGTTTTTATGTGTTCTGTAAGCGATACCAATTTCAACGCTTTTGTTGGACAAGCTTCGACACAGGCCGGCTTCTGTCCCTGCCCCAGCCGTTCCGAACACATGTCACATTTAATAATGGCGCGTTTATCCGAGCTAATTTGGGGCATTCCAAAAGGACAGACAAGCATGCACAATTTACACCCTATGCAAAATTCATGTTCTATGACTACGGGTCCTCCCTGGCTCTGCCTCCGGATGGCACCAGTTGGACAAATCTCGAGGCACAGTGGAGTCTCACAATGCCTGCACTGAATCGGAATCGAAAATTCACCTGAAGATTCTACCGTAAGCATTCTTTGCGGGCTTGGTGACTCAGTCACTGCCCGTTCAAGAACTTTTGATTTTGAGTGAACTAACGCACAGGCAATTTCACAACTTTTACATGCCAAACAGCTATCAATATTTATTATTATGGTTCTGCTCATCCTTGACTCCCTGATTATTCACCCAGTTTAAAAATTTCTCGGCTTATCAGGACACACCGTCCATGGCGATTACATCTATTAATCTTTCTTTGGCGGCTCTTAACTCGTCCACCAGTTCTGCACAGGTATCAAAGGCCGGTTTACGCTGCAGATCCGCAAGCCTGACAGCCTGTCTGTACCGAACAGTCCCAATTAAATTAATACGATTTAATTGAGAACTTATGAGTTCCGTCTCTGAGTTATCGTTGATTTTGTTAGCAATAGCGGCGAGGCATTTGATGCCTAATTCTCTGGCCATTTTAGCCATGTTGTTTGCTGTTTCAATGCTTCTGCCTCCTGGTTCAACAACTAAAACCAGAGCGTCAACACCCTGAACACTTGCTCTGCCCATCAGTTCAACGCCAGCAGCCAAATCGACCAGCACCATCTCTTGCCGTTGTAATATTGTATGCCTGAGCAGAGCTTTTAAGAACGCTCCTTCGGGGCATGCACAACCCGCACCGGCCTGTGTAATAGCGCCCAAGACCAGTAATTTCAAGCCCTTAGCTTTAAGCCAGTATTTTTCCGGCAGATCACTTACTTTTGGATTCAGCCTGAAGTATGCCCCGATGGCGTCTTTATTATTGGTGCCGGTACGCTCGGCGATTAGCTGTTTCATCCTAATAAGGGGCTCAGGACTTTGCTCCGAGGTCATGCCGAAGGCCAAAGCAAGGTTAGCGTTCGGATCGGCATCAACTGCCAGGACGTCGAACCCGCTTTCGGCAAAAAGCTGTGCCCAGATAGCACAAACTGTGGTTTTCCCCACACCCCCTTTGCCACCGATTGCTATTTTTACACCGTGCATTACGAATATAATAGCGGCCTATTATCCCAGCCGTTTGTACTCCCATGTTTCATCGGAGCAATTCTAAAAGACGAATGACCGATAACTTAACGATTAACTGAATAACTGTCAAGCCTTCAGCTATGAATATTTATCAATGCCTCAACAGTCAGTTTCACAGCCACCAATAAAGCGTCTAAGGGCAACTGAGAATCTGCAGTTTGGTCGAAAAGTATCGAGGCCCGGGCATCGAATTCCTCACATCCACGCCAGATTACTATGGTCAATGGCAACCGAGGCAGTGTATACAGTGTAACTGAGGCATCGCCGAATTCACATATTTTGGCTTCGAACTGCTCTGAAATCTGTAGCAAAGACTCCGGATGTGTACCAAATGCTTTTTCAAGCTTTTCTGCAGGAAGTCTATGCGGGCCCCTGAAGAAGAACTGTCCGCCCGGCAGGGCTTCAACTCGTACGAGTTTATTGGCAAGCGGCATATCTTTTGCATTTATCAAATATGCCAGAAGGCAGATTTCCTCAAGGAATGTTTCCGGTTTCTGTAATGAATCCGCATGATTGGAATATACATTTCTGCCTGAAAGATTAACTATATATTCAGTGTTCAGAAGTCTAACAATGTAGTGTCTTTGGTCGTTCAGGTATTTACACTTTGCCCGTTGTGCCGTTTTGGTGCAATCAAGCTTTTCAAGTTGTGCCCAAAGACTATCATGTGCCATAATACATCATTCGGTATTATCGAACTTTATAGCTCTTCTTACCCATAGGACTTGATTATATGAGATAAACTGACCTATGCAAAAGGAGCATTATAAAAATCGAAATGTAAATAAAAAACCTTATTTCAGGACCAAGCTGTATATAACATGGAATGTAAAGGGAGGGATTTTTCGTCCAGGATTAACTGGACTCAGAAAGGGTATAGCCTGTGCACGATATTCTTGTTAATTAACAAACAGCTTTTTAGGGCAAAATTTACGGGAAGTTTTTTTAGTGTCAGAAGTGTGTGTCGATGCCGGAAACAGAATCGGAAGAATACCAATTCCCATGCTTAGTTTTTTATTGTTATTCTGTACTTTTCGGCTTCTATATTAATATTTGCTCGAACGTATTAGTTTATATTTGTTGAGTCCATTTCCATAGACACTTTCCGGCGAG
>CAZFOQ010000190.1:0-6256 GCA_964520535.1 uncultured Pirellulales bacterium
GAGATGGCAAAGTTTATATTTGACAAGCTCTCGATGGATGTTAATCTGTTGCCCTGTAAAACGAGCGACTATATAAGCCCTACAGTAAGACCCCTGAACAGCCGTTTCGATTGCAGCAAGATAAAAACCTTGCTCGATGAGCCAATCGAACACTGGCAGGGCCCATTGGAGCGTTTTTTGAGGCAGTTATGAATAAGATTCTGGTCACAGGTGGTGCCGGATTTATTGGAAGCATTTTTGTACGAATGATGCTTTCCGAGCACCCGGATAGTTTTATCGTCAATCTTGATAAGCTCACCTACGCCGGCAATCTTGAAAATCTTACCGAATACTTAGACCATCGGAGCCACAAATTCATAAAAGGGGATATTTGTGATGGTGCACTTATCGAGAAAATCATCGATAAATACCGAATCAATACAATAATCAATTTCGCCGCTGAAAGCCATGTAGATCGCTCAATCACTGAACCAAAGGTCTTCATTGAAACAAATATTACCGGCACGTTAACCCTGCTTGAGGCTGCCCGCGAAAAGAACCTGGAGCGATTTATTCAGATTTCGACGGATGAAGTATATGGTGCACTCGGGCCGGAAGGGAAATTCACTGAGCAAACACCGCTAAGTCCAAATTCGCCATATTCGGCCAGTAAGGCCGCAGCAGACCATCTGGTCAGGGCATTCGGCCGTACCTGGGGCGTAAAGTACAATATCACCAGATGCTCAAACAATTACGGCGAATACCAGTTCCCAGAGAAAATGATTCCGCTGATGATTAATAATGCCCTAAATGACAAAGAATTACCGGTTTATGGCGACGGGCTGTATGTGCGGGATTGGCTGTATGTGTATGACCATTGCACTGCTATATGGCAGGTACTACAAAAAGCACCTCCCGGCGAGATTTACAACATCGGCGGCTGTAATGAAAAAACGAATCTCGAAGTTATTGATATGATACTCAACCGCCTTGACAAGCCGAAATCACTGATTAAACATGTATCAGACAGACCCGGACACGACAGAAGATATGCAATCGATGCCAGTAAGATTATGAGTGAACTTGGCTGGGAACCGTCCGTGAACTTTGAGGAAGGTATAAATAAAACTATCGACTGGTACCTTCAAAACTCCCATTGGCTTGGCAACGTCGTATCAGGCGATTATCAGAAGTATTATGAATCAATGTATGGAAATCGCTAATAAGCTTTCTCAACAAGATCACGGTCTAACGATTCGTCTTCCATTAATTCTTTTATCAAGGGTGAATTAAAAAAGCGGCGAAGTCTTCGCTCGGATTTTCTTTGGGCATGTCGATGATTTAAATGTCTCTGTTTAGGTCGCATTCCCGCCGTCGCATGAGCAAGATGCTCCATATACTTTATCATCTCAGCGGTATCAAGCACCTCGGCATGATAGCCATTTTCTTTGAGCTGGTAATACATTTGCTCGCCGGCAGTGTAACCGGCCCAGCGCCCCCGGGCATTGAAGCTCAGACCCAGACGCCTGATTGGCTCAGAGCGATAAACAGCACAGTAATCACGCGGGCAAAGCTCCCGTTTTAGCTGCCGTGCATTAGCATCACCAAGCAATGTACGACGCAGCCACAGCTTAGCTTTCTTTGTATCTGTGATCTTCTTTGTAAACTCATACACCGGATGCCGCAGTTCCAGCTTCCAGGCCCCAACAGCGGCACATTTTGGATCGCGTTCCAACGGCGATAGTAAGCGTTCCAGCCATCCCGGATCTTTAATAAGAGTATCGGTGTGCATAATTATAAAATATTCACCCCTACTATTCTCAAAACCTAAATCGAGTGCCGTAACGAAAGCTTCAACCCAATTTTCCGGGGTTAGTTTACCTCGCTCAATCAATTTTATCCAGGATAGAGACCTAAGATAGGGCAGTGATTCGTCTTGTGAGCCGTTATCGACTACGATAACTTCGATCGGAATTTTTCGAGTGAATTTTCGAATCGCCCGAAGGCAGGGCATTACCAATTCCTTGACCTGCCAATGGGGCATACAAATACTAACCAGAGGTTCCTTCTTTTCCGTCATCTGACTAAACCTACATTTTATCCTTTTAATATTGGTAATATTATAACTTTGCAGATAACAATCAAGCTTTTTTTCCTTTAACTTATACATCTGCGTGGTAAAATGAATTGCAATTCGAGGCATATTGAAAATATTATTGGCGCTGCCCGAAACTACCGGCTCCAGACTCGGATATAAAAGAGGATTTTAAGAACTATTTATAAGTTATAGATAGAATTTCGTTTTATATCGAAACAAAAGGATAATTGACGTTGGCAAACAAAGCTATTACGACTTTGTCATAAGGGATTTTTTGGAACGAAAAAATGAAAAGGATTCTGGTAACCGGCGGAGCCGGCTTTCTTGGTTCACATCTTTGTGAAAAGCTTCTACAGGCAGGACATGACGTACTTTGTGTTGATAATTATTTCACTGGAAGAAAGAGCAACATCGCACATCTGATGACTAATCACAACTTTGAAGCCATTCGTCATGATATAACATTCCCACTTTATGTCGAGGTAAATGAAATATACAATCTCGCTTGTTCGGCATCCCCAATTCACTATCAATTTGATCCGGTGCAAACAACCAAAACCAGCGTTCATGGCGCAATTAACATGCTTGGTTTGGCCAAAAGAATAAAGGCCAAAATATTTCAGGCATCCACAAGCGAGATATATGGCGATCCTCAAATACATCCACAAAAGGAGGACTACTGGGGGCACGTCAATCCTATCGGTAGACGTTCATGTTATGACGAGGGTAAACGCTGCGCAGAAACCCTGTTTTTTGATTATTACCGCCAGCACAAGCTCCAGATTAAAGTGGCTCGTATTTTCAATACCTATGGCCCCCGGATGTATCCCCATGATGGCAGGGTTGTCTCAAACTTCATAATCCAGGCCCTGAAAAATGAACCTATAACCATTTATGGAGACGGCAAGCAAACTCGCTCCTTCTGCTATGTAGATGACCAAATTGAGGCATTTATCCGCCTTATGGATTCTGAACAGGATTTTACCGGTCCCGTCAACCTCGGCAATCCGATAGAAATAACCATTAACGAGTTAGCCGGCACCATTATTGATTTGATTGGTTCATCCTCAAAGTTACAGAATAAGCCTTTGCCTTTCGACGACCCCAGGCAGCGGTGTCCTGATATCACGCTGGCAAAAGAAAAACTCAACTGGCAGCCAACGGTACCTTTGGAAGAAGGTTTGAAAATAACTATCGCCTACTTTGACTCGCTTCTAAGCCAAAAAGTACCTGCCGGCATAAGTGCTAAACGGATTCGCTCTGTCAAACCTATCCCAACAAATTTAGAAACAGGATTTCAGACAATTCGGGGGAGTTAGAGACACTAAAAGCAGGCTAAAAATTGTAACTAATAATATGAAAAAGATGATAAGCAATATCGTTTTTACAAAAAACCGACCTCTGCAAATGGAAGCATATTTGGAGAGCCTATATAGATATTTCCCATCGGAACTTTTTCAAACTTATATCCTTTATAAGGTTGAGTTGTTTGCTGAGGAGTATGAACAACTATTTAAGAAGTTTCCAAACTGTGTAATAGTAAAGGAAATGGATTTCCATACGGATTTTCTAAATATCCTTAGCCGGATAGATACAAAATATGTCCTGTTCGGCGTTGATGATGTTGTTTTCTTTAACTCTGTTGATTTCAATGTAATTGACCAAACATTTATTAGGAACACAAAGGATATTTTTGGATTCTCGCTGAGATTCGGTCAGGAGATAGTAGAAAACAGCAGAGACATTGTTAATAAAACTCTTGCAGGGGGGCAAACTGTTTTTTACCTCGACTGGACAAAAGGACAGACTCCAAATACTCGGTATCCGTTCGAGCTTTGTGCAACAGTTTATCAAGCCGATTTAGTTAAAAAAGTCCTCAATAATGTAATAAACAAAAATCCAATATTTAGAAAAATTTTTGTGCCTAATTCTTTTCTAATAAAGGCCATTGGACGAATAATCTCAACACGATCAACTCTCAAATCTTTCGGCTACTTTTTTAATCCTAATACGATGGAATCGTGGAACTGCCGGTGGTGCAGGAATAATAGCGACAAGTTGCCTGATTATCTCTATTTTCAAAAACTATGCGCCAGTGCAATACAGGTTAATATAGTCAATACGTCAACAAATAGTGAAACAATTTACTCTCATGAGCATACAGTTGAGGCAATAAATGAAAAATACAAAAACGGCTACAGACTGGATATTGATTTTGTTTCTCAAGATAAGCCAACGGCGACCCACTGTGGGCGAGGTTATTTTAAATTAATTAAAAGTCAATGACTGTCAACACATTGAGGTTTTGAAATTACCATGTCGAAGTTCTATACGAGATGGAAAAGGCCTATAATCAGAACAAAAATCCTGTCCGGGTTGGCTAAATACCCCAAATATTTGGGCGATTTGTTAAATTACAGCAGAATGGATGGTGCCGAGCCAATAAAACTTTTTAACACATATCCATGTTTATTTGACAGGACATCTAAGACTCGTGTCGATAGCCATTATTTTTACCAGGACCTTTGGGCTTTTAAGAAAATATATTTCCTTAAACCCCAGATTCATGTTGATGTTGGCTCAAATGTAAACTTTGTAGGTTTTTTAACTGTTGTTACTGATGTCCATTTTGTGGATATTAGGCCTTTGGTAGTTTCTAATATTGAAAACCTTAAGAGTGTAAAGGGCAGTATCTTGGAGCTGCCTTACGAGAGTAATTCGCTAAAATCCATTTCATGTTTACACGTGGCAGAGCATATCGGACTTGGAAGATATGGGGATGCATTAGACCCGCTGGGCACAAAGAAAGCCGCAATTGAACTTTCGAGATGTCTTGCAAAAGGCGGCAATCTTTTATTCTCCTTACCTGTGGGTAAACCTCGCCTCTGTTTCAATGCCCACAGAATCCATTCACCAAGACAGATTATCGATTACTTTGGAGACCTCAAGCTGGTTGAATTTTCAGGTACGGATGACAATAAAATATTCATGGAGGATATACATATTGACATTTTGGAAGATGCAAGATATGCTTGTGGAATGTTCTGGTTTACTAAGGAATAAGCAAACAAAAAACAGAGGTGTTGTGTATGAACAAAAGGATATCGCCTGATATAAACCGTACGATCTGTAAACCGAACGCATGGTTAAATCAGTATGCCAAAACGGTGACATCGCAGAGTGGTGAAGACGGAATCATCGAAAAGATCCTCGAAGTAATAAAAGACAATGACAAGTGGTGTGTTGAATTCGGAAGCTGGGATGGTAAGAAGCTTAGTAATACATATAGTCTTATCGTCGATAAGGATTATTCGGCGGTCCTGATAGAAGGCGACAAAAAAAGATTCAAAGACTTGCTTAAGACCTTCGAGAGCAATCCTAAAGTTACATCTATAAACGCATTAGTCGGGTTCAACGTTAGTGATAACCTTGATACAATTCTTAAAAACACGAGAATACCAAAAAACTTTGACTTACTTTCGATAGATGTGGATGGTAATGACTATCATATCTGGGATGCGGTCAAAGAATACAAGCCCAAGATTGTTATAATAGAATTTAATGGTACTATTCCGCCACAGGTGGAGTTTGTCCAGCCGCGGGATATGAGTATAACTCAGGGTAGCAGCATCTTATCAATCACAAGACTGGCAAAATCAAAAGGTTATGAACTTGTGGCCGCAACATCGAATGCTATTTATGTTGATGCGGAATATTTCAACCTGTTCGGAATTGAGGACAATTCAGTAGAGGAAATCTGGACGGACAATTCTGCGCTAACTTATATATTCTATGGCTATGATGGTACTGTTTTTCTGAGAGGCCTTTGCGAACTGCCCTGGCAGAAAATTTCCTGCAAAGAATCCAAAGTCCAGCAGTTACCGAAATGGGCCAGAAAACGAATTGGTGATAGGAACATATTCAGAAAAAAATTAGGCAAGGTTTACCGACGTCTTCGTAAGAAAAACATTATCTAAGAGCGTTAATTACAAGAGGATTTTTAAGAAAATTGAAATGCTTAAGCCGAAAAAGAATTTTTTATCGTGTGTGACACAACACGCTATAATTCCGCAAAGGCATTAATAAGTCACACACAAATTGGCTCACAGGGTAATTATAAGAAAGTAATAGATGACAAAAGCATACTGGAATGATAAAAAAGTGCTTGTTGCCGGTGGT
>CAZFOQ010000191.1:0-6192 GCA_964520535.1 uncultured Pirellulales bacterium
AAGAAAAAGCCCTTGGCTGCATGAAAATCTACCTACAAAATACAGATGCACCCGAAAGCCTAAAGGTAGAACTTTTTTTCTTGACACAAAAGTTGTAGGTTTGGTATAAATTATATATGGCTCTGTTCCTTCGTGAGGAGTATAAGTGTGATTTTTTTTATCTGATCAGAATTTCAGGATTTCATCCGAGATTTTTCCTAACGAACACAGAATCACACGCAAATCGCAGCTTTTCTAAGCTGTGTGCTTGGCTGTTATCACTTATTTACATTTCGACAGGCTTTTTTTGAAAGGAGGAATATGATGCGCACAAAATCATTAATTCCGGATGGGGGCATAATAAAAGTAGTAACGTTACTCGGAGCGTTAATGTTATTTATGATCGTATCTGCTGCTCAAGCCAAGATCATCTATTACGATAATTTTGACGGCCTTTCCGGTGTGGATTTAGATGGGACAACGCCGGATATTACCACTGGTGGCGAAACCTGGTTAGCGGGGAGTAATTTTGGTGCGGATGGCACCATTACCTTTGATAACTCAAGTATGGGAGATAGCGCTGAACACCTACTCCGAGGTTTCTATCGAAGCGTGGTTTACTTCAGTGGCCGGTGGAAACACAGGGAACCACATGCTGGCCTATTTTGGTGATTCTGTCGGAGGCCTCGGTGCTAATGGTTTCTTTATCTCTACGGCTCGGGGTGACGATAAAAGTCGTGCCGCTATCTCAGTCGGTAACACCTCAGCTCCCTATGATGCTGAATCCGGCGCGGATGGTCCCGAATACGATGATGGTCTCCTGCATCACATGGTTAGCACCATTAGTGCCACGGACATCACCTTGTATATTGATGGCGTACTGATTGATAGCACACCTCTGGCCCCTCAAAACAGTATCAGTGGTATCAGTCCAAACTTGGCCTATCTTGGCAAGGGCGGCTATACAGCCGATCCGGAGTGGGCCGGTGTGGTTCATGAGTTCAATATCTACAACCGGGCTTTGTCTACAAGCGAAGTTCTCTACCTTGCAAGTCAGTGAATTCAATAAGTTAATATAGTTATAGAGTTTATAGCCGCGGGGACAAAGAGATAGGATTGCTGTTTTAGATTTCTTCGGGGTCTATACTGATTGATGCAGTATAGGCCCCCCTCAATTTATGAGAGGAAAATACGTAAAAAGGAGCTTTAAAGTTTAAATTGCTCACTCCTTAGAGCAGGAGGTTCACCTCAAAGCTCCGTGATACAAAACCATGAAGAGGTCAGTTCTGATTTCCTGTTTTTCCCCTGATTATTAATTATGGATCACCACAAGGGGGAGATGGAGGACACGGCTTAGGTGGAACAGGGCAACTGCTTACATTTTGCCATTGACCCATATTGACATCCACAGAATTTTTCACTTCTACATTTGAACATGGGCCACCTTTAACGGATGCATATTGTTCCACATCAACAATCTGAGTATTCTCACTGGTTCCACTGGGATTGACAATAGTTTGATGCTGCTCGCCGACGAATCCCTGTTCACCAACCGCGCGACCAACACCACCACTCTTACGGATCACATTGTCAAGTCCGACAGTAAGACCCTGGCCTTGTTCTCGCATGCTGGGTCTATGCCTGCCACCTTCGACTATCTGGCCCTGCAATCCCTCAACCGACGCATCTTGGAGAACCTTAATGTTAGTATGGCCACATAAACCTACGGCACTTGCATTCTGGGTTAAATCGCCAGTCTCTTGCTGTATCGCTTTAGTTCCCGCTGCTTGTGTCTCCTGGCGCTGGCCAACCGTCACAATATTGCCGCCTTCTGCCCTGCCAGCTCCTCCAAATCTTTTAACCATGTTAAAGGCACCAATCGAAAAATCTTCAGCCTGGTTAATGGTTGTACAATTCCCAATCGAAAAGCCTTTGGTATGGCCAATGGATGCATAAGCACCAGAGGAAAGTAAAAGAATTACTGATATAAAAAGTAAAAAGCTCTTTAGCATATTTTCAAACTCCTTTTCTTCTTATCTTATGCCAATTGGATTCCCTTCGGACTGCCAACATGATATTAGCAAGCCCAACAATAAAAACAATCAATTCTTGTTTGAACCTATAGACTACCTCCTTTCTCATCATTAGGAGAACTCTTATGTGTACTTCATTGGAGATTTATGAACTCCAAGAAACCTACTTTACTGACAGGTATGCAATCTTATCCTGTTCTGTGAAACCTGCCATATCGAAAAGTTCCTGACTCACTTCCAATCCCTGGAACTGTGGTCTCATCCGAAGCTGTCGTTCTCTTTGATCCCGCACTTTTTCTGCCGGAGCAACAGCAGTTTGTTGTTCGATACTTTCACGGTTTTGTTCGAGCTCCGGCCCAGGGGCTGGCATGAGCTTTGCCCGAACTTTATTGTAGAAGGCCTGAGGAATTCTTCTTCGATTTACAGCCCTTGGCCAATACCTATAACCTTGCGCGCTTACAAGAGCTTTTCCTTTACCCTCTGTAATACCGCTGGACACAGAGCCAAACAAAGAAACAGAGTAATTCGCCTGGCTATAAGCCCCACCTGCTCCGGGAAATGCGATGTTGGAACCAACTGTTACGCCCTTCATACCCCCGGAGATAAGCAGGATGTCAACATTCCACGGTAAGGCCTCAGCCACTGCGGCTTCATAGACATGATCCCAGTTGCGATTTATCTTACCTTCCAAACTAACTTGTCCGACATAAGCGTAACCCGCTTTTTCCAGAAGGCTTGTATCCACATTGGAGTCAATAAAGACCAAGAGAGGTTTTCCACGGGGTCTGCGAGAACGGATGAGCGAATTCGCTATTTCAAAACCTCTACCGTGATGGAAATTATCAGGGCCTCCAAAAACAGCCCCAACTCCATTAAGAATGCCGCCTACGACATCAAGTGGTCCTTCATAAGATAAAGATTCGAGCACGCCCCTGAGCTCTTGTATATCGCGGGGATTATCCGGATTAAATATACGCTCGTAAACCTGGTCATCGCTATTAGGACCATTGGGAAAGTACGCTTTCATAGTGCCCCATCCTCCATGATTCCAGTAGGGTAAATATGGAGGGAACACAGAAATCGGGGGTGTCCGGGTCTTGTAGTTTGAGATTGAGGTGGTATTTATGCTGGCACCAGAACTGGAAGCAGCAACAGAATCAGACGATGCGTCACCGCCTTGGGCAGAAGAGCTTGAATCACCGCCGCCCACGACAGAAACAGTTTGATTTTGACTGGTATCAATATCGTTATCAATCCCAATCGTCGTATTACCGGTGCGTCCCGGATGAAGATCACCGGTTGCATAAGCGCTTCCAACAACTATCAACAGAGCAGTTAAAACAGCTATTGACGTCTTCATGATCATTCTCCTTAGAAGAAATTCCGTTTTCTCTTTGAGTTAAGACTTACCAACACCCTCCTGCTCCTGATGTCTAAAGATAAGCGTGATTTTTATTTCACTTATCGCCTCCTTCCTTCCCCCACAAATTGTAATTACCCTATCCTACAACAAGATCGATGACAATAAATGGACGCCGGTATCTATTACAGAACTGAGCACCCAATTTTTACTGCCGAACCGACATATCACGAAACTTCAGTCTGGGTTATTCGGTGTATATTGAATGGACGTGTTAAAAGAAACACAAACCCCCCCCGACAATGAAGAGAATTGCCTCAATCCTTTGTAATCTTCTGCGAGCATCCATTCTCAACCAGTAAGCAAGTTTATTATCCAAACAGCATTACCCGGTTAATCCTGCATAACATAAATATAAATGTAATCTTATAGGACGTTGCAAGCAAGAAAAAAATATATTTTTTTGCCGGACTGTACAAAGCGCTTCCAGCCGGCTTTTTATAAGCGCAGTAGAATAGAATACTTGGGAAAGTTACGAGGTATTAAAAAATGAGTATACCCTGCCTCATTTTATTTCAACGACTGAGTTATGTTCACCAAACGGATTCAGTTCCGTTAATTCGTTATACGGATCTTGCTGCCACTGACCGTCAACAACAAGCCTATACCGATATCGGCCAGCGTGCAGCTTCAACTCCGTCTGCCAAACACCGCTATCACCCACCTTTTGCATAGGGGTCTCTTGTGGTTGCCAATTATTAAAATCGCCAGCAATCTGTACGTTCCGGGCACGTGGATAAAGCGTTACAAACACTATGGCATCGTTGATCTGATCAACACCATAATAATCTGAAAGCTTGGCGGCGGTACGCTCTTCAGAAACTTCTGCTATCGGGATAGGAACAGTTCCCGGTTCCTCAACAGGGAGCACTTCAGGATTTTCTACTCGTGCTTCGAGTTCCTCCCAGGCGCGGGCTTCCACAGATGCAAACTCTCCTTCGTCCAGATGGGGCTCTGGCTCATTGGCCTGTGGTGCCGGCTCAGTTTCTTCTTGGGATTTTGTCGCCTCTAACAACTCATCGGCGGTAGTACTGATGGATTCGAGCTGACCAGCCAAGGAGTTGACATAATCATGGCGCTGCTGCTTTGCCTGTGAGCTTAATATCTCAGAGGCCAATGAGCGAAAATCTTTCTGGCCTTTGCTGGCAGGATCATATTCGCTGATAGGCTGACCAAAGCTGGAGGCTTCCTTGATCTTGGTATTGAAGGTAACGACCGTTTTAAACATTTTATCGCCAAAATGGTTGTGTAGTTCGGCCAAAATCTCTCTGGCCATCTTAGTCCTTATATCATACATGGTGGCCAGAACACTAACGTTTACCTCCTGGTTTGTTCGTCGGCAGAGCACACTTAGGGTTTCAAGCTGTTTGCTAAGTCCATGGAGTGCAAAGTATCCGGTCTCAACCGGGACGATAACATCTGTGGCTGCTCTGAGTGCATTGAAGGTCAATAATCCAACGGCGGGCGGACAATCAACAATTACATAGTCATAATCATCTTTTATCTCATCCAGCGTATCCTTCAGGCAGCACTCACGCTCGGCAACGCCTGCCATTTGCTGCTCGAATGCAGACAGGTCTATACTGGCAGGTGCCAGTTCCAATCCGTCGGAAATCTGCCAGAGTATCTCCGTCAGTTTTACAGGTTCGTTCCTGCTTCTGCTGATAAGCACATCGTAGATACTCTGCTCGATTTGATCCTCGGGCACAGCAAGGCCGACCGCGCAATGCGACTGAGAGTCCATATCGATCAACAAAATCCTCTGGCTCAATCCGGCGAGAGCGCTCGCGAGATTTATAGCTACCGTTGTCTTACCACAACCACCTTTCTGATTAACAATCGCTATGGTTTTCATAGTTTCTCTCCAGGCTCTACCATTTCCATTTTCTGCATTCTACGGCAAAACAGGACACCCCGAAAAACAACAAGCCGAAAGGCCGCTTTTTACCGTCAAAATCACCCTTTTTAGCATTAGGAACTGCTAAACGCCCTATAAACTTTATTCGGCAAATAAATAAGAAAAACTTTATCCTTTTATGGGACCAGCCGATAAAAAAGCCAAATAACAATATGAACTCTTGTGTTTTCATATAGTCCAGGCTGTTAAAAGGGACAAAAAGACGGATGGAATTGACCAGGAAGATACAAAAAAAATCCTCTTTTGCAATCCACTGCAAAAGAGGAAGCAATACTTTTTCACAAAACAGGTCTTGGTTGTCCATCCAATGAGCCGGATACTGTAAAACCCGAGATTATTATCCTTTGGCTTTGACCTTTATTGCTTTGGTCTTGGCGGCCTTTGGCAAGTTGACGGACAGCACGCCGTCTTTGCATGTAGCATCAATCTTGTCCGAATCCACATCGGCCGGAAGAGACGACTCTCGTCTGAAGCTGCCGTAGCTGCTTTCGATATGTTAATAACCTTTCTCTTTTTTCTCTTCCGAGAGTTTCTTTTCGCCGCTGATGGTCAACATATTACCATAAACGGAGATGTCAATATCCTCGGCGTTGCAGCCGGGCACTTCCGCCCTGACAACTATCGAATCTTCGTCTTCTGCGAAAGAGATATAGCGTCTGTGAGGGCACAAGATAATTGAAAGAAGATTCAGGCAAATAATCCGAGTTCGAGTCTTGAAACATGACTGCAAAACGGGATTCTTGAAGGAACGAACTATCAAAATCTATTATTCTGTCGGCGGACTAAGATACTGAAAAAACTCCGAATCGCCGGGCAAAACAATAGTCGTACCTTCGCCAAGC
>CAZFOQ010000192.1:0-2001 GCA_964520535.1 uncultured Pirellulales bacterium
ATGCTGTTAAACTGCGACTTCTTGACGCCGTAAATACCATTTACAAACGTTCCGTATTTGGTATTTGCCGGATTGTCACGATAGCCTGATTTCCACTTGGGATGTTTTCCAACGGCAAGGCATACGGCCTGAGCACCGAGGAACAATGACCTGGCAACGGTGATGCCGTTATAACAGGCATCGGCAGTCGAATCGAAGTACTCCGGTGCCGTTGCTCCGCTCGCTCCTAAACGTCTGTGCAGGTGGTCTGTGGATTTAATTACAACGCCATCCCAGACACCGTCGGCCCCGTTAAACAGCCAGTGATTCTCAACACCTCTCGGAAGTGCATGCAATGTCGCATTTTTCCACTTGGTGTCGGCCTGAAGCTGTTTCTTTTGCAGAAGGTCGATCAGCATCAGGTAGTACGGCTCGCCTTTGACGCGAATCGGGCGAATCGGACTAACCGCAGCGCCAGCGGCATTAACTGTTCTCATTGCCATACGCTTGACGTATTCGATTACATCGGTTCCAAACATGTGATTGGTAGCCGAAGTAATCAGGGCATCAGTTGCAACGCGGGCGATTGTTCCGCTGGAGTTCTGACCGCCGCCGAACCATCTTGTAGCTGTTGCACCTTTAACGAGTGCAGTCTCGTTTACCGTTGCAATCTGTGCGCCATCTGCATTGGTAGCCTTTGTACCCAGAATACGACCGGCGATATGGTTCATTGTAGGCAGGCCGGAAAGAGCCGCAATGATATCGGCACAATCCTTCATGCCCCACCATTCACGCAAAGCCATCTGAAGCTTGGGACGGAGCTTATCGTAAGCGGCCTGTTCGGTCATCTCACCGTTAAGCTCCAGGTACTTGCCGCGTTCATGGATATAAACATCCATGTTATGGAACGCAAGGGCTTCCGAATTGTTTACATAATCACCGTCATCGGTCTCACCGTCTCCGGTAACTAATGCACGAAGAGCAAAGGTTAACTTGTCGCCCTGCTCTTTAAGGAAGTCGTAATTGACCTGGATGATACTTTCGTCACCAGCGCCCATGTACGCCTTCAGGGGGTTTGCCTCATAAGCAAACTTGTAGTCCTTTTTGGACCATCTCTGTGGAACCAACAGTGTATTCGTTCCACCACGAGCAAATGTAGTTGCAGCCATAAGCTGATACTCCTTATGGACTCAACTATTCCCTTGCATAGACTTCCTCTACGAGCTGCTCATCTGTCAAATCATCATCAGTAGCTTCAGTCTCAGTAGTTTCAGTCTTTTTTGTTACTTTGTTGGTTTGGGTTTTAGTTGAATCCTTATTTTCAGTGGATTGAGCTGTAGATGCCTGAGTATTGACGCCCAAAAGGTTGCGTAAGGAATCAGCCTTAGCCTTGCATTTTTCGTACAACTTCCCGGCGGGATTTTCGGAATTGAAAATATCGTATATTTCCGAGTCCTTTAAGAGTCCAGCCGCTATGATAGGCTTTGTAACACTGGCATAGTCGGTATTGGTTTTGCGAAATTCGGCTTCTGATTTTTTTGATTGTTCTTTGATAGCCGTGATCGAGCTTGCAAGTTGCTGTTGCGACTCGCTCGCTTCTTTTTCGGCTTGCTCAACCTTTATTCGTGCCTCGTTTCGCTCACGTTCTCTGGCCTCTTGCCACTTCCTGTCCTCAAGCTGAATCTTCGGCGGAATAAATTCATCGTCGGGATTTTCTTCTATAAACTTTTCAAGAGGAGATTTTTCACCGGACTTTTCCCCGTCCGTCTGGGTTTTCGCCTTCTCAAGAAGTTCGTCCCTTTCCTTTTCCGCCTGCTGAGCACGTTGCCTGAGCTTGATATGCTGGTCAAGAGGAACTCTTTGTTCCTGTTCCTGATTAACCTGCTCCTGCTGTGTTTCTTTGGGAACAAGGGAATCGATAACGCTTTCAGGCTCCGTTACAGCTTGTTGGCCGGCTTCTGCTTCGGCAGTCGAATCGAGAACCGACTTGATATCCTCCTCGGATACTTCCTTGGTTTCAGG
>CAZFOQ010000192.1:2101-6054 GCA_964520535.1 uncultured Pirellulales bacterium
TGAAGCTGTTGCGGTGTTCAACGTTTTTTATCTCTTTGTCAGGCATTGTCTGTATATCGCAAAAATATTAAGAAGGTCGAAATAATGATAATGGTGACTTACAACGGCCGGGTCGCACCATATCTCATATCCGGCCTCACGTATCTTGTCGCTGAAATAATAATCTTCGCTAAGCTCTACGCCGATCCATAGCTTATTGTACGTAGTTATCTGGAACGGCGGCTTGAGTTTCATCAATACATCACGCCTTATCAAAAGGCAATTGCCGCCGGTACGATATACTCGAAACGGTTTTTTAGGAAGCTCATCAATCCCTATATTTTCTTTTTTGCCGTCATTTTCCACAACCGCCGACCACATGCAGCTAATCTTCTCTTTTTCTACACGGACGATAGGAGTTATCCCGCAAGCTACCGGCTTATTCATCCTCATTAATTGCTCGATAGCGAAAGGCTCCAGTGGCGGAGAATCATCGTCCTGGAAGTAGATATGAGTCTTTTTCGGATGCTTGGCTAAGAAATCGTGTATTCCGAAATTCCTCCCGAGTTCGGCTACTTTCGAGGGGACATGATGATACTCGGCGATACCTCTCTGGAAGGCTTGCATAATGAATATATTCGTTTCCTCAAGCGTCCTGCCTTCTATGTTATGAGGCTTGACTATGAGTACGGCGTAATCTCTTTTAAGCGGTCGTCTGGATTTGATTGCTTTCATATCAGAGCAGCTTCCGTTACTTCGTTTACATTAATCATTTTGTCCCTGTGCAGTTCCATAAAAAGTTGCTTATCTTCTGCGAACGTCTTTTCTCCGAGTTTGTATATTTTGTCCGGCTTGCGGTGTGTCTTGTAATAATGCCTGTGGTCGAATCCGATAGAAAAGCATTTGACGATTTCATTTGTTTCGTAAGTCCTCGCAAGCAGATCGGTATCGCAGAAGTTATGATGAAATGCTTCGTTGAATATATATCCATGCTTGTCATACCAGCCGCGAGTAATAATCGGGTGTGTCGGCTGTGCATTCAGAAAACCGTCTTTTACCCAGATGATTTTGTCAGGACACATATTGCAAACAGTCTCTATCTTATCGAGTCCGAAATCCGGGTACAAATCATCGGCCCCGCAGATAAGAACATCCCAGTCGGTTATTGTCTTTGCAATGAAGTTCTGATTGACTGCGAATGACCGCAGTTCACCTGTGAACAGATAATCTACTTTGTCACGGATTCTGTTTTCGGTCTCCGGGTCCCATGTGTAAACTGCTATCTTGAAATCGCAGACTTTACGCCACTTGTAGATAACATTTTCGAGCATGTCTGCTCTTTCGCCGGACGGTATGGATAGGACTATGTTCATTCCGTCAGCCCTTCAATCAAAGTCATAACTTTTTCCGGTCTATCCAAATCCCTTACGTGCCATTGTTTTGTGAAAAGATAAAATAGAAAAGCCTGTATTCTACCCAGAGCAACTTTTCCTTCATTAGCCCAGTTTATTGCTTCGGACATACCTTTGTCGTTTTTGACCTCATAAGTTAAGCCCTTGCCACCGTAGAATGCCTGCCCCAATACGATTACAGGCTTGTTGTAAGACAATGCCTCTACACCAACCGTAGAGTTTATAGTAATGACATACCTGCATTGCATTAAGTAATCGTGAGTTGTCCCAGACTTGTAAACCTTACAGCGTTTAGGAAACTTTAATTCGCCCGGATCGTCTTTCGGGTGCATTTTGAATATGATATTGTCGGATACATATTCGGTCACATAATCAATCAACTGCTGCATCTTCTTTATTCTGGGTGAATATTTTATTAATTGAGAGTCGCTTTCGACCTGGAACGGCACGAATACAAAATCATCCTCCTTGATTCCTGTAAACTTGGCTATATTGTTATGATAATAAGCTAATCTTGTCCTTGTATAATGCTTTTCATCATCGGATATTTCACTATATTCCCAGTCGGACAACGTGCCTGCGTAGTTCACGCCCTTGGTATCGAAATAGAACGTATTTGTTTGAGGCAGCCAGCCAAGCTCCATGAAGTAAATTGGAGTCCCCTGCTTTCGGCATTGCTCGGCAATCTCAATTTCCTTGCCGAGTCCACCGTTCCACATAAAGACCAAATCTGTTTCAGGGAGCATGGCATAGAATTGTTCTTCCGTCAGGGTCTTACTCTGAGGTAGTATCTCGTTTTGCTTAGTGAAGTAATAACATTCTATACCGACAGCCTCAAAGCATTTTGCAATCTTCTTGTACTTCTCGAAGATACTGTACAAATGCCTTACCGGGCCTCCGTAATAGAATACGCCAACCATCACAATTTTTAGCATATTAACTCCTTACCATTCACAAAGTCCATGCTGGCCTATATTGCCTCTGTAGTTCATATTCATTTCTAAAGGATTTTCGCCCTCGTAAAAGTCCGTACCGGGAAATGCTACGAATCTATACCAGCCACCGCGTCCGACCTTACCAATATTCTTCTTGATAAAGTCTATTGTCATTTGTTTTTCTTCGGGCGTTTCCGTAGGCAGGCCGTAAATAAAAGCCGCAGTTATCGGCAAACCGATTTTATTGGCAATATCAATAGCTCTCTGATTGTCCTCGACAGTTGCCTGCTTATTTATTAGTTTAAGAATCCTGTCGCTTCCGCTTTCTGCCCCGAACCTTACATTTATAAAATTCATTTCCTTCATCATTAGAGCGATTTCTTCGGTAAAAAGATTAGCTCGAATAAATCCAGCAAGATTGAACCTTTTGTGATAGTCTTTCGCCATCCACATATCATGTATCTTTATGAAACGTTTTTTATTAGCGATAAACAGATCATCTATCAGGTAAATCCCTTTTGATTGTGGATATCTCTCTTTGATGTACTCAACTTCGGAAATAAAATACTCCGCTGAGTTATACCGGACTTTCTGCCAGAATGCTTTGCTGCAACAGTATCGGCAGGAATATAAACAACCTCTGCTCGGAAATACCGGGACAAGATCGCCGCATTCGCCCCTGTCCGGAAAATGCAATACGTCTATATCTTCGATAAAAGGCTCACGTAATACTTTATCTTCGCAACCGTCGATAATCTTCTGAAAAGCAGTTTCACCCTCTCCCATTACGATATGCTTAAATCCGTAGTCTTTTAGTTCTTCCCATAGAGTGCCATGACCACCTACAACACAGGGAATATCAGTCGATTCCATTATCTCTACAGCTTCCTTCAAACCCATAGCCGTGGCGGATATTCCAATCATGTCGCAGTTTTGCAGATGCCCTCTGTCTTTGACAATCTCTATATCCGCCCCGGTGCAATTCGTCTTGAGATAACCCAGACCTACCGGATATTCCGATATAGGTTTTTCTTTCTGAACTGTCATGTAGAGTTTAATCTTCACGCTTTCTCCATTACTCCGAATACGTTTAGGTTGTTTTTTGATATCATGTCCCTATCAAAGTATAGCATTTCCAGTCGAAGTGGCTTATAGCCAATTCCCGCGAATCTTTCCAATATCTCATCAACACCGAAATGCCGGCAGTGGAATCTGTTAGCCCCAATAGGTGTACTATTATGGGGTACTGATATGATTATCTTTTCCGGATTGAAGGCTTTGAACTTCTGAAAGACGGCATTGGTATCTTCGATATGCTCGATTACTTCGAAGGCAATAATAACATCAATAGGAATAGGCTCTTTAGAAAGAAAATCAATACTGATGTAGTTTATAAAGCATTTTATCCAGTGTATATACGCATAGTCTATTGCTTCCTGAGAATCATCAATTCCGATTACATTAGAAGCTAATACTGACATCAATAAAGAACCGTACCCACAGCCGCAACCGACATCGAGAACACTCTTGCCTCTTACATAATCGAGTGCCTGCAAATATCTCCACTTGTGCCAATATTCTATACCTTTGTAGTTTTCGTGTACCTGGCGTTCGCCCGACAGTAAGG
>CAZFOQ010000193.1:0-5995 GCA_964520535.1 uncultured Pirellulales bacterium
CCCATGCCGGGATCCATTCCACCGGGGCCACCTGGAGGCATATCATCTTTTTCTTTCGGCTTCTCGGTAACCAGGCAGTCTGTTGTCAGAAGCAAACCGGCAATACTGACGGCGTTTTGAAGGGCAATTCGAGTGACCTTCGCCGGATCGATGACGCCGGCTTCCAGTAAATCTTCGTATTTGTCCGTATTGGCGTTATAACCGAAGCCGCCTTTACCTTCCGATACCTTGTTAACGACAATATTGGGAGTTGCGCCGGCGTTGTACGCGATATAGTAGCAGGGCATTGATAGGGCTTTTGTCAAAATCTCTGCACCGGTTTGTTCATCACCTTCGAGTTTTAATTTCTTGACTGCATCAATACAGCGGATTAGAGCTACGCCTCCGCCCGGAACTATACCTTCTTCGATGGCTGCTCTGGTTGCGTGCAGAGCATCTTCGATTCGGGCTTTTCTTTCCTTCAATTCCGCTTCACTTGCTGCACCGACATTGATTTGAGCAACACCGCCGGTGAGTTTGGCCAGCCTCTCCTGAAGTTTCTCGCGATCATAATCGCTGGTTGTTACTTCTATTTCGTCCCTGATTTGTTTAATTCTGCCGTTGATAGCATCCTGACTGCCGGCTCCTTCGACGATGATTGTGTTATCATTGTCGATAGTTACTTTCTTGGCCTGCCCGAGTTGTTTGATGCTGATGTTTTCCATCTCGATTCCCAGGTCTTTGAAAATCGGCTCTGCTCCTGTCAGCACTGCAATATCCTGGAGCATTGCCTTTCTCCGGTCGCCGTAACCGGGTGCCTTGACCGCTGCAACCTGCAAAACACCTTTTAGCTTGTTTACAACAAGAGTTGCCAAAGCTTCGCTCTCAACGTCCTCGGCGATAATCAGCAGGGGTTTTCTGGCTTTTGCAGTTTTCTCAAGAAGCGACACAAGCTTGGCTACATTGCTGATTTTCTCTTCGTGAATGAGTATGAATGGTTTTTCCAGCTCACAGACCATGTTCTCGGTGTCAGTTGCAAAATGCGGCGAGAGATAGCCGCGATCAAACTGCATGCCTTCGACGAATTCAACGGTCGTTTCAAAACTCTTACCCTCTTCGACGGTAATAACGCCGTCTTTGCCAACGCGTTGAAAGGCTTTAGCCATGATTTTTCCGATTTCTACATCATTGTTTGCAGATACTGAGGCGATATTGATTATATCATTGGCCTTGGTAATATCGATCGGCTTTATTAATGAAGTGAGCTTATCTGTGACCGCCTTGGCTGCCTGTTGCATACCACGGTTCAGGGCCATTGCATCAGCACCGGCTGCGAGATTTTTGCAAGCTTCTTTAAACAGTGCTTCGGTCAGCACCGTTGCAGTTGTTGTTCCATCACCGGCGATTTTCGAGGTTTTGCTTGCGGCCTCTTTCACCAGTTTTGCACCGAGGTTCTCGTTCTTATCGATAAGGTCAACTTCTTCGGCAACCGTTACACCATCTTTGGTAACTGTCGGCCCGCCCCAGCTTTTATCGATGACGGCGTTTCGACCTCTTGGGCCGAGCGTTGGTTTGACCGCTGCGGCGAGTTTCTCCACGCCGGCCAGCAGGCTGGCTCTTGCATCAGACTCAAATGCTAATTCTTTGACTGCCATAATTGCTTGCCTCCTAAAATATCGGGCTTCTAAAAGATTCGATCGTTAATTTTCGCATAATTTATACCAAAGCTGCAAAAGATATACCAGCTTTTATATGCAGCGAAGGCTATTCAAGCTTAATTAACATAAGTAGCTTTATAAAAAAGGTATATGTGATATAAAAATTGGCAACCAGTAGAGGCGGACCAGATTATTTGCATATACAAGGTGCCAATTTTGGCACTGAAACCAGCCCGGCCACGCCAACTTGACAGGTCTGGCGAGTTTTTTTGTAACGGATTATGCCTGGTAGCGTCTATCATATATATTCCCGGATGTATCACGGCGGAAGTTGGTTTATCGAATTTCTTTGTGAAAGGAGTTGAAAATGGGAGGGAAAACGAATTTCAGAAGATTTTCATATATTAGCATCAACGTTCTAATATCTCTGCTGATAATTGTCCTTGTTTTCGGCTGTAAGCAAGAGGCCGAGTTTTGCTGTGTTTAAGGAGGATCATGTAATTGCTTCGGGTAAATTCGAGAAGTCTGCCATCCGGCATTAGACTTGATGGGCGTTGAAGCCGTTACGGCCAGACGTTGATCGGGCTCGTTATTATCGTCGCTATAGACAGCCAGGAGCATATCGCCGGAGCCGCCTTCATGGAATATCGAGATGCTGTGGATCTCTCCATCCTCGGGCACTTCGTAAATGGCAGCCCGCCGGTCATAATTGTCGTTTGTACCATCGAATCGTTCGTTATTGCCAAGGACGCCGGTAGGTGTATAGTTTGCATAGATCGAGTATTTATAGCTCAGATAGGCGTAGTATCCGAACCATTTCGGCATGCCTGATGCCCAGGTGTTATCAGAAGTAGCCCGCCTAAAGCTGCTGCCTGATTCGTATCGAATGCCTGGATTATCTTCAAGCAGCCATGCCAGCCAGACGGTCTGGCCTTCATTGTTAAACGTAGTGAAGCTCGAAAATTTGATATTTTTTGTGTGGGACTGCCGCGTACTCTTCTTTTTTGGCATCAAAATTGAATGTCAACAAAGTTATTAATCAAATTATTAATATAGATGGGTCCGCCTTAATTTTTTACCCCATATATTGCTGTATCTTATTATTGGTACACAATCGTTCCGAACTACTTCCATCTGAGGGAGTTGAGTTCGTCTTCGGTGCGGATAAATTTCACCGTTCCATCATTCAAAAGAACACAGCCGCCTTTGGGATCGTGGTTGTCGAAGGTAAATAAACCATCCTAACTTTATTTACTTTGCTTTTGAACCTTAAATTCGTACTGTTTAACCTCGGATTCAACGACCTCTCTCAGCCTCAAGCTCTTATTTCTAAATGCTTTTGTTCGTGCCAGGACTATGGACCGTTAGGAATTTGCCAATTCGCAAGCAAGATGTCCAGGTCATTGGTCGATGTGTGAGCCAGTATAAAAATCAGGTAATGGCTCACCGGGCAAAAAACCACCTAAGAGCTCATAGCTACCGCCACTGCACCCGCCCGCATCCGGCTGACCGATAGTGCCGGTAAGCACGTATGGCCCGCCGGTACTCGTCCCGCCACCACCGTCAATCGTGTACCAGTCTATTACGTACTGACCCAATACTGGAACAGCGACAAGCATGAACAATATCATTACAATACATATTTTTGTTCTCACATTTGACTTCGTTTTAACGGATCTCATGTTCAACCTCCTTCAACCCAGCGGCCTGACCTCTGTTGATTCTGCTTTCCAATGCGCCAAGCCTTTGTCTCAAAGAATCGTTCTCTGATTTCAGCTCTTTGATTGCGTTTACCATAGCCCAAATGATTGGGTCGTTGTTCACCATAAGATAGCCGTCCGTGTTCTCTTTCACCGCTTCAGGGATGACGGTCTGGACCTCTTGTGCGATGACGCCTACGGCCTCGCCGCCGGCTAACAGACCTTGATCATTGTCCTGTCTGTAGCTATATCGAACCGGTGTAAGCTGGCAGACTTCGAACAAGCCTTGCTCATACTCTCCGTTTATGTCTTTTAGACGTGCATCTGAAAAAGTAGCCCATGATGAACCACCTTGTGATTTCGCTGCTGTACCATGAACAGCAAGGTTATAGCCCATATCGTTTGACGCTCCAATGACGACAGGATCGGCGAAGTAGTTCCATTGCCCCCCGTATCCCCAGCTAAAATAGGTTCCGTCGTACCACAATGCCTGATCACTATTAACATGCAGTGCTGCACCAGTACCGTCTTTGATCAGATTCGCCGCACCAGCGACATCGAGTAGGTAGCTCGGTCCGCCCGTTAAAGGACCCGTCCCGATGCCGACATTGCCACTTTTTTTGATCTCCATGGTGGGGCCACCCCCACCCGTATAAAATAACATGTCCCCAGATGCCTCGCCTATTCTTACGCTTCCATTTGAAGACTTTATCTCGATGTCCGGCATAGAGCCGCTAGCAGACTCCACAATCAGCTCTGGTTCCGACCAAGTGAAGGTCCCAAGCACATGCAACTTACCCTCTGGACTCGTTGTTCCGATGCCGACATTGCCCGAAGGGGTTGAATACATATTGTTCCCAGAGACAGTCCAGTCGCCATCGGGCCCACCACTGCCACCCGTGGGAGTCTGCCAACTGGCAAGACCAGCGGCATCGGATGTGAGAACCTTGCCCCCACCGGGTGAACCGCCTCGAATTCTCATCTGACCATTGATGTCCAGCTTGGCAGTCGGGCCGGTTGTACCCACACCCACGTTGCCGGAAGGCATCGCATACATGTCATTTCCGGAAACAGCCCAGTCGCCATCGGGCCCACCACTGCCACCCGTGGGAGTCTGCCAACTGGCAAGACCAGCGGCATCGGATGTGAGAACCTTGCCTGCTCCCGGCGAGCCATCAGTGATTTTAATTAGACCATTGACGTGCAACTTTGCATCAGGGCTTGTGGTTCCTATGCCCACATTATCCCCGGACTGATAGACTACCGAATTGTCAATAGAACTGCTGCCGGTGAATCTGGGGATGTAATTGGCTGTTCCACTGCCACCAATCCCACCTGTTCCACCATTTGTCTGACCACCTGGTGCCAGTGCATAAAAGGCATACGGCGCAGGTGTCAGCTCCTGACGCGGGCTAAGAGTAGTGAAACTACCACCACTGTTACCCGGCCGCACACCAATTTCCAGCCAGCGAGGGTCGCCATTGAATACACCATCGCCAAAATCTAATTCCACTGTAAAGTAGCCGTCAATTAAATCAAGGTCATCTAAGATAATAGTATCTCCTTGCTGAATATCTCCCTCGACGAAATCATAAAGCCTGAACTTAAAATCGTATAGCCCTTGTGCTGCGGCATTTTCGTCCATAAGACGTCCCTGATAGGTAAAGCCATTAACAGGGGATTCTTCCTGTCCAATCAGTAGCTGGATATCCTGCTCACTCAACGCGTGGTTGTAAATACGCACATCGTCGATGAGACCATCCCAGTAACGGCCTGTTGATTCGGGATTGGCGCCAATAAATACATTCATAGTATTGATACCTATCGGTTCAGTAGTGGATTCGCTTCCATCAAGCACTCCGTCCAGATATATACGAAGCATTGATCCATCATACGTCCCACAAACATGGTGCCATTCATCAAAGTCTACCAGAGTCTTGCCATTGACTTCAATCCAAGGAGGGCCACCACAAGCCGCGAAGTGGAATCTCCTTTCCGTGTCGGTGTTAGAAAGCCTCCAGGCAGAGTTTCCCTTGGTGACAATGCCCATCCACGCAGTAGTCAGCGAACTGATACTTACCCATGCGGTAACCGTAAGCTGGCCTGTTATGTTGAAAGCTGGATTATTGCCGCAGTTGACGTAGTCCCCGTTACCGTCCAGGTTAATTGCCTGACCGAGCACACCAGGCCCATATGTCGGGTCGCCGACTTCGGTGCCGTGGTTGCTGCCGGCGCTGTCAATGGCATTGCCCTCGAACTCGTAGTGCGCTACGAGCTCCGCTCGGGCGCTGACAACCAGAGACAACAGCAAAACCAAAATTGCTAACATTTTTGTCGTTTTCATTTTTTCTCCCTTTTAAAAATATTCTTATTCAGTTAACTATTAATATTTGTAGGCGCAATCTATGCGCACCGATATCTATCCGTAGAATCTTCATAAACTGAGTACAAAAAAACATATTTCATCACCTCGTTGTTTTTGCGTGGTTGTTCTAAGCTGAATTAATATTTTAATATATACGGATTTATATGTCAATAGCAATTTATGTAACAATGAAGTGACCGTAGAGAATCAGAATTGCCTAAGGAAGTTCTTGTGTCTCTGCTAGTACTATGTCCGTGCAATAAAGTCTGTTAGGTCTTTTTGCCGATAGGGTT
>CAZFOQ010000194.1:0-5809 GCA_964520535.1 uncultured Pirellulales bacterium
TGGGCGAATGGCTGAGTTATCCGGTCGTTCAATTATCATAGGACACGAGGAAAAAAGGACATATTATGAAAAAGGTTATAATGCTGTTTGTGGTTGTGATAATTATTTTTTTTGTAACCGGCTGCGGTCCAGGCCAGCCGTTTGAGATAGAAGGCCGGCATACACCGCAATCTGCAACGACAATACTTTCTGTTGCCAAATAAGTAATTTTTGTCCCTCGGAATAAGATTTTTCCTTATCTTCGACTTTAACCAGGGATATTTTGTGGCTTTGGTTACCTGTTGCACTGAAGGCAGCTCCTGTGATACGCTTACTATTTAGAAGTATTCCGGTCTTCCTGAGCGGCTCTGGGGCCAAAAAAACATTAAAAAACTCAAGAAATAGGGGAAATTTACTAAAAAGTCCAAAACCGTCACAAAACGGTAACATTTAGTCAGCATAATTGCACCTGCTAAGTGTCGTTTAATATTCTGCCGCAATTCTACGGGTTTCAACCCGTAGATGAAGTTATCCGACGAAGTCGGACGGGTGTAGCCCGAAGCGGCAATGCCACGGGTTTTAACCCGTGGTTGTTTACTAAATCAGGTCTTAATTGAAAGGGAAGAAAGATTAAAAAAGATATCAACGCAATAATGTTGCCTTTTAGTTTACTGTGTATGTGGATTGCTGTTGCAGGTTGCAATATCCGAATAGGATGCTGCGTTCCTCTGGCAAAATATGAAAGAACGGTACATCTATCGGAGCCAATGGCGGCTGGTTCTTTATTATCGGCAAAGAGCCATGACGGATGGATTAAAGTTACCGGAAGCGATATCACCGACTGCAACGTCACCGCCATAATAATCGCCAGAGCCGGTTCGGACATAAAAGCAAAGAACATAGCCGAACAGACAGAGTTGAAACTTGAAAGACTTGGACGCAGATTGACAATAAAAGTTGTAAAGCCGCTACTGTTGCTGAATCAGAGTGTAGATGTTAAACTCAATATAAAAGTGCCCACAAACTGTGATCTGGAACTCGTTACGAAAGACGGAGATATTACGGTAGAAAATGTCAAAGGAATGATAGATGTAAAAACCGGTGATGGTACAATAATCCTGTCGCAAGTCGGCGAGGAGATAAAAGCCCGAAGCTATGATGGTTCAATCAGAATTCAAGGAAATATCGGTGACGTCGGTGTTAAGACCTTTGATGGAAAGATTACCGTTGAATACTCCAAAGACGCGGGCGGTGTTTGTGACGTTTCTTTGATTACAAACGACGGAACTGTTGATTTCAAGGCACCGGCAAACTTTTCCGCGAACGCTGAGATTTCTACGAATGACGGCTCAATCCAGTCAGCTCTACCAATAGAAGTAACGGGAAAACTGGAGAAAAAAAGAATCAAGGGTATGATTGGAACAGGTGAAGGTAAGCTGTATATCAGGTCAAGAGATGGTGCAATAAGAATAAAATAATGTGCTTTGATGTATTCCTGAATTTGACTCTGTTCTTTCGTAAACGCCTTTTTGTGAGGGTTTTCCTTACCAAATTTGATTCTGGCGTACGGAGGACTCTTTTTCCTTGCTTTTTTGCTGTGAATCGGATGTAGTAAAATAATACATCGGATCATGTAAGTTTAAAGTATATCTGAGGTTAAAGTAAGCATTTTTTTATTCTATATTGAAATTAGTAGCGTTTCTAATGGCCATGACAGGTCTTTCTGGGGCCCAATCGACACGTAAACCGGATTTTTTTTGAGAAGTTGCGCAACAAAACGCAATGTTTTGCGTCTATATTTAATATAAAGGACATTTGAATCATTATATTGGTATAACATGTTTTCAGGAAAGGTATTAGCGTGAAGAAATCCCGCATAGTTATTATCACTGTTGTTGTAACGCTGGTGATTGTTTCCGTTATTGGGATATTAATTAAAGCCAAATCCGGTTCTAAGGGTGATCCCACTGTGGTTCGCATCGAAAAGGCTCAGCGCGGAGAATTGATAGAGTTTGTTAGTGCTCCCGGTGAAATCGAACCCAAGACTAAGGTGGAGATAAGCGCAAAAGTTTCGGCGCGGATTATAGAGCTGCCCTATGAGGAGGGCGACGTTGTAACTTGTGGTAAAACAGACACGAATCCACCGGTCCCGCCTTCTGTGCTGGTACGTCTTGATGCGAAGGATTTGGAGAGCCAGTTGCTTTCAGCCGAGGCCGGCCACGCCGCTCAGGTTGCCCAGCTCGAAGTTGAAAAAGCAAGGGTTGCCAGTCAAAAAGCCAATCTTGAGGGCCTTGTTGCTAAGCTAAAACAGGCCAGGCGCGATCTTGAACGTCAGAAAGGCCTGCTTGAATCCAAGGATATAAGCCAGGTAACTTTCGACCAGACCAAGCTTAAGGTTGATGAGCTTCGGTCACAATATAATGCTTCTAAACATACACTCGAAGCAGCAGAACTGAATTTGGTAGTATTACAACACAATCTTGAGGCTGCTGGTGCCAAAGTTACCCAGGCGCGAGAGGCTCTGAGCTATACGACTATAACCTCGCCTATTGATGGTGTTGTAACCCGGATAAATGCAGAAGTTGGTGAGGTTGTGGTCTATGGAACAATGAATAATCCCGGGACTGTGGTTATGGAGGTGGCAGACCTTTCTACGATGCTGGTAGTTGCGCAAGTTGATGAGGCCGATGTTGGAAAACTTCAGGTCGGCCAGAAGGTTACCATTAACGTAGATGCATATTCTGACAAAGAGTTCAACGGTGTAGTTGATTCGATTGCTTTGGCACATCTAATGTCCGGCAGCGGTACAAAATATTACCGGACAGAGATTTTACTTGGACAGACCGAAGAGAAGCTACACTCAGGTCTGACGGCGCATGTGGATATTGAGACACGCAAACACACTGACATACTCAAGGTACCAACTCAAGCTGTGCTGGGCAGGGAAGTTGAAAATCTGCCTCTGGAGATTCGGGAGAATCTATCAGAGGAAGATGCCGCCAAGACTTTTGTGACGGTCGTTTACTGTTACGTGGACGGCAAGGCTGTAGTAAGACCAGTTAAGATCGGCCAAAGTGACCTGACTCATACCATAATAAAGTCTGGCATTACGGAAGAAGACGAAGTAGTGATTGGGCCGTATAAGGTGCTCCAGGATATCAAACACGACCAGAAAATACAGGACGAACGTGAAGCAGAGGCGAAGAAAAAAGGCACTAAAGCTCCGGCTGATGCAAATGATCCAAACAACGCAAGCAATTGAATCCAAGGCTGAAAGAAAAATAATTCGACTTCAAAATATCACTCGGATTTACAAAGTCGGTGTGGAACGAATACATGCGCTTGATGGAATAAATCTGGAGTTGAGCGAAAACCAGTACGTGGCGGTAATGGGCCCATCCGGTTCGGGAAAGAGCACTCTAATGAATGTCTTAGGTTGCCTGGACAGAGCCACTTCAGGATACTATGAACTGGATGGGGTAGACACAACGAGAATGAGCGACGCAGCGCTGGCTCACGTTCGGAATGAGCGAATCGGTTTTGTTTTTCAGTCATTTGAGCTGCTTAGTCGGTTAAGTGCGCTTAAGAATGTTGAGATGCCGTTGATTTATTCAAAAAATAGCTGGTGGTCTCGACACAAGCGTGCCAAAAGCGTACTTGAACGAGTGGAACTGGGGGACCGGATTAAACATAGACCAAATCAGCTTTCCGGAGGCGAGAAGCAGCGCGTGGCTATCGCACGTGCTCTCGTTTGCAATCCGAGTATTCTACTGGCTGACGAACCAACCGGTAATCTCGACAGCAAAACAAGCGAGGGCATAATGAAACTATTTGATCAGCTTCATCAGGAAGGGCAGACGATTATTATAGTAACGCACGAAGAACACGTAGCGCGGCATGCCAAACGAGTAATTCTCATGAAAGACGGACGGATTTACAGCGACAAGCCGAGTGCTCAGGACCCTGCAAATACAACCACGATGCAAGCTGATGTGCAGGAGGAGCGGTGATGAGAGCTTTGATACTGTTTCCTGCGGCTTTTTTTCGTCTGTTTTATCAGAGTGTGTATCTTGCGCTGGGGCAAATCTGGACAAACAAGACCAGGTCGTTACTTACAACCATCGGTATTGTAATTGGTGTCGCATCGGTGACTGCTGTTATAGCGGCTCTCACCGGCTTAAAGGCAAAAATACTTACCCAGGTGGAGACCTTTGGCACTAACACAATATTCATCTCACCCCGACGGCCCGATACAGGGCCGCTGCGTCACGCATCATGGTGGTCGATTCGCTTTATGCCTGAACACTTCGAGGGCATGCTTGAACATTGCCCTTCAGTGGAGCGATTCAGCCGAATAGCTGATGGTGGACAACTTGCTGCTCGATATGGCGAAAACTCGGCAGAGAACGTTTACATTCGTGGTATTGAGCCTGCATACCATGAGATTGAGTCTCGGCCGGTTGTACTCGGACGAACGTTTTCCGTTATCGATGATATGCAGGTGCGCATGGTATGTCTGATAGACCCCAAATTACAGAATGAACTTCGTCTCGACCGTGATTGCATCGGGCAAACAATTCGTATCGGTCATCATGTGTTTGTTATTGTTGGTGTTATCGAGCGACGACCTGAAGTAAATTTTGGGCAGGGTGATCGAGAATATTATGAAGTCTTCATTCCATTCAGAACGGTTTATAAGTTGCGTGAGCCGTGGATTTGGGTTTTTGCAGCAAGTAAATCAGCCGAAGTTTCGGAGGATGCCTCAGCTGAAATACGCTTTTTCCTTCGCCGTACACGTGGTGTCAGGCCCACCGAGCCTGACACGTTCCGGGTTGAGTCGCTCCAAAGTGCGCTGGAGACATTCAATAAAATAGCAATGATGGTTACCCTTGTGGCAGGCGGCATCGTGGGCATTTCTCTATTGGTTGGAGGTGTGGGTATTATGAATATCATGCTTGTCTCAGTATCGGAACGAACCAGGGAAATCGGACTTCGTAAGGCAGTTGGGGCTAAAAAATCTGCAATTCTAACTCAGTTTTTGATCGAGGCGATAGTTTTGTGCTTTTTCGGGGGGCTTGTAGGAATCGGTCTCGGCCAGCTCTTAACCATGGCGATAGCAAACATTCCAAAAGTTGAACTTGATATGGCATATATTCCCGTGTGGGCAATAGGGCTTTCGTTTGCTTTTGCCGGTTCTGTAGGTATCTTTTTTGGAATGTTTCCGGCAATGAAAGCCGCAAGGCTTGATCCTATTGAGGCTCTGAGACATGAATAGACAGAAGTCAGAAGAAAAACGACGATGGATGAGAGGAGGACGGACAATGGACGACTCGTCGCTCGTGCCTCGTCCCTCATCCTCCGATAGAAGTCCCAATGACTTTCAGACTTCTGTTGTCTGTCTTCTGTTGTCTGTCTTCTGCCTCTTGACCGGCTGCAGACATTTTGATGGTAGTGAGGATTTTTACGAGGTACAGATTGCCCCTGAAAAATTGCGCCGAATAGAGACGCTCGATTTACAACATGCCGAGGATGAACAAAGCATCCGTGTGGATGTGAACGAGCAGGCATCGGCAGAGCTTGAGCTTACATTGGAACAATGTCGAGCGTTAACTTTGGAGAATAACCTTGATCTGAAGGTTCAGCTTATCAATCCTGCCATTGCCGCTGAGCGTGTTAGTCAGCAGGAGGCGCAGTTTGAAGCGGCGTTTTCCGCCAATGTCTCCTATGCCAGGACCGACACGCCCGTGGCTTCAACTCTTGATATCAGCGGTTCGAATGACATTGTCCCGAACGTAGTTGGAGGTTTGAATGGCCACTCCAGTTCTCATAG
>CAZFOQ010000195.1:0-5753 GCA_964520535.1 uncultured Pirellulales bacterium
AGGATAAAATTGAAAAAGCTATACCCATCAATCGATTAGCGACAGAGCACTAGTTCTATTATAACAAGCCTTGCCGCATTGAAGATTATTCTATCACTGACGTCGCCTATGTGTTTAGCGGATATTCAAGGGGATGTAGAATTACTTAAGACGGTTGCACTGAAAAATAAGGCAAATTTCGAATCACTTTTGACGTGGAAAGGCGAAGCTTTTGAGGAGAGGACATCCACACGCGGAGATTGGTACGAATTCATGATTAAAAACAAGTGCACATTTGCATACGATCAGTTGGGGGATGCCGTACGTTGGAATAAGGAGCCCCAAGAGGGTCGTTGCATCAAAAATGGCGAGCCGCGACCCGACATCCTAGGTACGTCTAAGAACTATAACTCGAAAATGTTAAAAGACAGAACTTACTTCGAGTATTCTGGTTTTGAACAACCGAATGATAAAAGCAAAGTAGATTATGATCTGGTGATCGGTGAGCCAGCGATGGCCAAAGGTGAGCAAGACCACTGTCTTGATCCACGGTATTTCCTTACCTATACGGGGGGCATCACAATCCATCGCAGATTGATGCTCCTGTACAATCACGCAAATGATAAAACTGAAGTCGGACGGTCTGTTAAGCGAGAGGGAGACCTTGTCATATTGCAGTTCTCCCCTGACGAAACCAAGATGTCAAGAGAAGTATATGATCTCTCTGCTGGAGGAAATATGGTTGAGTACTACAGCAAGACACCAACCGTTGAGATTACAAAGAATTATACTTATGAAGAAAAGTCCGGGGTATGGATACTCAAGTCGTTTAAGAAAAAAAATATTAATCATCGAAAGGATGGAGAAGTTAGCAAATGGACGAGAACGATAAACTGGACTAATTCTGTTGTCAATGTTCCGTTTGAGGAGGATGAGTTCACCGTGGAGAAGCTTGGTCTCAAGCAAGGTGATCGTATCTCTGATCATAAAATTGGAATGGTATATATCTATGGGGGTTTTCTGCAGGATTCGCAAATGCTGAATGAACTGGACAAAACCGATATGCCCAAAGAAACGGTTGTTCCAGAAAATGTCGAGGAAATAATAGAAGAGGTCAATGAAGCTGATGCAGCAGCGGAAATTGAAGTGGCTCATGAAACCGATACAGTTGCGGAAAACCTTATTCACCAAACTTTAGCAACAGAAGGAACACACACGTACATTTATATCATCGTTGTTTCGTTTGTCATAGGATTAGCGGGGATTGCATACATGCTAAATCGCAGATTCAGAAAGGAGTAGGATCGGTGTATAAACAATCAAAAAAATTGATGTTGTTGACTTCCATCGGACTTATCAATCTGATCGCTATATCTTTAATTGCAGGGATTTCTGATAGTGCCAATGGAAGTACATTTGATCCTGCTGCATCACAGTGCGGACACTGGGCAATCCTGCGGAGCTGTGAGTTGCTTGGTGTTCCGATCGAGATGCAAACGATTCTAAAACTACTGCCCTCAAACGAGAGTGGGGCCAACATGCTGGAATTGCGGGATGTATTCAGGCGGATTGGCCTGAAGGCGACCGGTAAGCGTGAAACCTTAGAGGGTTTAATTAAAGGTCCATATCCGGCTGTCGCTCATCTCGGTGGTGATCATTTTGTAACTGTGTCGGTAGCCGATGATAAAGTTGTCCGTTTCTTTGACGGGAGTGGACGCGCCAAGACCATGAAACTTTCTGATTTCGAGCAGAAATGGGATCTTACATTGCTTATTATTCAACGTGATAGTCGGGATACACCTTTGCCGAGTTTCGTCAATCGCAAACATAAGAATAAACCCTGTATCGAATTTGATAGACTCATTATCGACAAAGGGGATGTCCGATGGAATGGTAAACCGATCGAATATGAGTTTTCAGTATACAATATGGGTGAGGGGCCACTTGTAATTGAAGACATTAAGACAAATTGTAAATGTCTTGGTGCAGAAAGCCCTAACGAACCGATCGTTCCCGGGGGTAAAGGTACGATTATCTTAAAATATAGTGTTAATGAGGGTCAAGGCTCCTTTAAACATGAAGCCTTGGTTAAGAGCAATGATCCGAGTTTACCTTTAGTGAAGTTGACTGCTGCGGGAAATACTGATACGAAGGTACAGTTAACTCCAAAGTATGTCTTTTTAGGGAGAATTGTTCCTGGGCAGAAAAAAACTGCGACGGTTTCAGTGCATTTTACAGGTGATGTTCCCTTCGAGATTCGTGAGGTGTTATGTGATAAAAAGCAGGTCAAAGTTGTTCAGCATTTTTTATCACAGGAGTCGGCTCCGCAGTTTAAATATGGAATAGTGTCGGGTAAAAAACGCTCGTTAATCATGCGGAACACTTATGTATTGCAGGTCACCTATGAAGCTGAAATTAAAGATATAGGAGAAACGGAAATCGATACAATCGTTATCCATACGAATATTGATGGGTTTGAGGAGATATCTGTGCCTGTATACGCTCAAGTGTTGAATCCGGTTGGCTTGTATCCAAGCGTGCTGCCATTTACGAGCGTTAAGCCCGACGAGATTGTTACAAAAGATGTTGAAGTTGTATCTCTGGATGGCAGACCGTTTCAAATTGTTTCCATAAATACAGGGAATACTGGAATCAACTACTCCACCGAACCTGGATTTGCGAAGCGCAAGACCCTTCGGTTTTCAGCGAAAGGAGCAACTCTATTGAGTCTGTCGGAAGCAAATCTTGAGATAGAAATAGAAGTGGGTGGTGAGTTGCCGATGAAGCAAAGTCTAAAACTGCCTATCTATGTGAACTAAGATCTTTCCTTAACTATTACGAGATACAATAGACCTGCGGCTGCTTCGGCTCATCCTTTGCGGAGACGATAGGATATTCCACTTTGATTCGCGCAATCTTAATAATGCTGCTCAGTGCCGCTGCGTATTTTAGTGTGGTTCTGCTGCAGCCACGCTTTAAAGAGCGGATTTCATAAATCAAAGCTTGTCATTGCGAATGCAGTGAAGTAATCTTCAATTCTTAATATATGTATCACTTCTAATAACAAATTTCTTTAGCATTAGTAATGAAGATTGCCGCGTCGGCCAGTTGGCCTCCTCGCAAAGACAGGCAAGCATCGAGTATCAAGCATTGAATCACTGACCACCAAACACGATTCACAAGACACGACTCAAGGACAATTTTAAGTAGAGATGGGGAATTTGCTTGTTTTTTTGCCCTCATTTTTGACTCTAAAACCTCTATTGCTAAAAAGGAAAAATCCAGCAGAAATATAATCATAAGCTTATACGTAAAGCGTGTAGCTCTGCCACAGGTACGTGCTTTACTTATGCGTAGTGTATAAGACGATCTGCTACAGGTATAGTTTGCTGACCAGTTTTTTCGCCGCTTAAAGCACGATCCACAAAGCACAATAATCCAATATAAATCATTTTCTTTCTTCTTTTTTCATCGATTCATTATTAATTTTGTGCATATGTTCACATTCACAAAGTATGGTGTTGATATGCCGTTTTTTCCCATTTACAGGAGACATTTTTTTACCCCATCGGATTTTGAGATTGTGGTGTAAGCCATCCCGGCGACCGCAGTCGGCCTTCGACCTCCGCGTAATGACTACGCCGTATCAAGGACAATTTAAGGTAGAGATGGGGATTTTGATTGCATTATGGCGGATTTACTATAAGATAGATCTCAAACCAGGGAGGGTTCGGAGCGGATAGCGGAGAAAGGATCCAAGCCATAAGTATCTTCAAAGGTAAATGAGCAAATGAGTAAATGAGGAAAAACATACTCTCATTAACACATATACGCATTAACTCATACATTCGATTTGTTCGACAATTGTCGAGAGTATTCTACAAATCAACCCTTATTTGAAAAAACAAAGCCAATTTGCCGGCCTTTGGCCGGAAATCCGAAATTCTAAATACGAAATCCTAACTTACGGATATAGAAAAAAATGCAAAACAAAGCCAATTTCAAAATGAGTAATTTAGCGCAAGCTCTTTTAAGACAAGTAAATATGAGGATTTTGCGGTTTTCGAGGGCGAAAAAACAAAGCCAATTTGTTAGCCCCCGGACCTGTGCCGGGGGTTGAAAAATCAATTTATCCCCAAGGGAGGCAGATTATTCTATTTTCCCGGTTCCGTGTTGGGATTCTCTGGCGATATTTAACAACACCCCAACCGCGGCTGCGGATAGCAGCATACTGGTTCCGCCGGCACTGACAAACGGCAAAGGGATACCTTTGGTCGGTAATACAACTGTTACTACTCCAATATTAAGAGCGGCCTGTATAACAATAGCCAGAACGATTCCACTTGCCAATAACCGCCCGAAATTATCCTGGCAACGCGATACAACCACAATCCCCAGCACAACAAAGGCGATGAACAGCAGGATAATCGCCGCGTTTCCGGCAAAACCGAGTTCCTCACCGATGATGGCAAAAATAAAATCGGTCGTATCAAAAGGGACATGGCCATATTTGCATATACCTTTGCCCAGGCCCTTGCCCAGCAATCCACCGGAACCAAGTGCTATCAGCGACTGGCTCGGTTGGTAATTTATCGAATCGGTCCATTGGTCAGGATGCAGGAAAGCGGTGATTCGCTGCACGCGTTCGGGAGATTTTATGATAGCGACATAAAAAGCAATACAGGCCAGCGGCAGCGGCGGTAAGATATGCCACAGTCTAACTCCGGCGATAATAAACATCAAAAAGGCCAAAAGAGATATTAATGCCGCTGTACCGAAATCCTCTACGATAACAAGCAATGCTATAGCGCCAATAACCAGACAAATGGGCACAAATCTCTTCCAGAATAGTTTGATCTCATCTCCAAATTTAACGCATATAGCGGCTACAAAAAAGACAACCATCCATTTCGCCAGCTCGGAAGGCTGGAAACTTATTGTAAATGCTCCAAATGGAATGTTTATCCAGCGATAATGATTGTTTCTAAATGGAACAAAACTGCCGAATATCGGGAGGAACCGTTGCGTTAGAACGATAATCAGCAGGATTATACTAATGAGCAATAAATAGATCACAGGATTTTTATACCAGTTGTTCTCAAGGCTGTACCTGCGAAAATCGATACAGGAAACTATGTACATGATTATGCATGCTAAAGGAAAGAACATGATTTGACGCAAGCTGGTGTAGTCGTAGAATCTTTTGAAATCAAGCTCAAGACTGATGTTGGCACCGGCTGAAAAAACAAAAACGGTACCTATAGCCATCAGGAGAACAACAACCATTGCCATGGACTCGGCAACCGGATTATTTTTTTTCACAGGAAGCATATAACCGTGTTATTCGTTGATTAGTACATAAATTCCAGAAGTCCGAAAGGGCCTTCTTGAATTTATATTCGGCTTTTTTATACCTGAAACAGTAGAAATTATCGAAGGACCAGGTAAAACAGGTAGCTGCACAAAAAGATAATAGCGCAACCGATATGAAACAGGACCAGGTCAGATAGCCATCCATAACTCAATGTGTATCTGAATCGAAAAAAATTTGCGTTTCTTTAAATTCCAAAAATGCCCTATTCTATTTAGAGAAAACATCCTGCAATATTTGAAAATTATTTTTTAAAATGATGCAAATTGGCTTTTTTTGCCTTTTGCATGTCGCAAGGATTGACAACATCTGTAGGAAGTGGTTATATTACAGGCTCTTAGAGCTTTACGGGAGTGTAGCTCAGTTGGTAGAGCAACGGCCTTTTAAGCCGTAGGTCTTGGGT
>CAZFOQ010000196.1:0-5683 GCA_964520535.1 uncultured Pirellulales bacterium
TCAAGTTGGCTATGATACAGCGGTATCTAAAAATTGCGTTTTCAGACACAGCCTAATCTAAACCACAGTGCTGCTTTAATCCTACCAGAACTGAAGATGGTGCCGCGAATACGGTACCATGACGATGGTCTTTGGGAAATGACAGTTTGTCAGCGATGTCTGTGAATGTCTTGAAATCGCGGGTTTTTACTGCTCCATATCGATGCTTTTCATACATATCGTAATAGATGATCCACTCATCGCCACGCCTTAGAACGGTAGGACCCTCATTGAACATATCTGTAAAAGGATCAGAAGATTGGCCCCAGGGACCAAGCGGCGTGTCGCCAAAGGCTACGCGGAGGTTCTCCATCATCAATCTGTCGTCCTTGTGTAGCAGCACATAGCGCGTACCGCCCTTGATGATGACGCCGTCTTTCACACTGTAACCCGGTTCAAAAAAGGGTTTGGCCTGCGTAAAGGTCTCGAAGTCACGCGTGGTTGTGCACCACAACCGGGGATTGTTATAGGTCTCTTCCTGGAAAGCCTGATAAAAGTTCGGCAAAATCGTCGAAGCCCATACAATGAGGAATTTCTGCCGCAAGTCATCATAGAACAGTTCGGGCGCCAATACGTGCGCTGTTTGCGGTTCGTGTGCCATAATTTCGACGAACTTCTGCTGCGACCAATGAATAAGGTCTTTCGAATTGGCGTAACCAAAACCCTTGTCGTCACTCAAGCCGGTTGTCCAGACCAAATGAAACGTTCCGTCCGGCCCCTGAACCACCGAAGGAGCCCGCAACAGCTTGTGTTCGCCTACCTCGGATTTCAAAAAAGAGCCGCCCAGGTCTGTCCAGTTATAACCATCGAAGCTATAGGCCAAGTGCAGCCCATCTTCGCCGTTACCTCGAAAGGAAGTGAACAGATAAACAACACCGTCACCCGATGTATTGGCTTCGCTGATATTTTCGGTGGATACTGATTCACTGCTCGATTCCTTAATGACTCGCACAGAGGAGCGTATATCACCCGTCTTCGGATTCCATCCATCTATGCCGCCGAGGACTTTTTCCAAGGTAAGCTCTTTGGCCTCAGCTTCAGTCAACTGACGAGCCCACGGTACACGGGCCTGTGGATTCGCACCCGGACCGGTGCTGTTATACTCGGCATAGCGCGACGTCTTTTCGCGATGCGGCTGGCGCCAGTTGTTCCAGCCGACAGGTCGAACCACTTCGGACATTTCCGTGTTCAGAAAAACCACGCTGGCAAAATCCCGCCATGGCCGGCCGAGGTAAGTTTCAACATCGGGTGATTCACCGGTAATTTTGCAGTTCGAGAAGACATAGCCGTAGGGCCGTTGCTCCGGTGTTGCCGCGGCGGTAATATAACCGTCCCTGAGACAGTGAATGTGACAGCTCTCGAAAAACGCCGTCGAGCCTCCGAAGATAAAATCACAATGCCCTGCGATATAACATCGCTCGAAATATTGCCGGCCCGCTTGTGCCAGCAACGTGTCCTGCCAGCCTAAGAACCGGCAATTGCGAAAAACAGCGCGATCGCCGATGACAGTAATGGCAAGTGCCTGGCCTACGGGACCGGCGGAATTCTCGAATGTGATGTTCTCGGCTGAAAAATCATCAGCAAAAATCGTAGTTGAAGGTGTCCGGAACGTCCCGATCGGACGGCCATCGTCTCCGGGAATACCGGCATACAAATCAAAAGTAAGCACCGTCTTCTCGGCATCATTACCAACGAAACAGACAAAGCGTTTCCCTCTTGGCACAACAACACGTTCCTTATAGATACCCGGTTTAATAGAAATAACAACCGGCTTTGCATTGCCATCCGGCACTGCATCCACAGCGGCCTGAACGGTCCTAAATTGACCGCTACCGTCGGCAGCTACAATTAATTTTTGTGTACTTGAAGCGAACTGCAGGGATGCGGGACGACTTGAGGGAGCTTTTCGATCCGGCAATGGCCCTGCACCATACGATATAAGGGCAGGCTCGCGCAGATTATATGTCACTGTAGATTCCGATGAAGAAGGCTCCAGAGCATTCGCGGTGGCAATTGTTCCTGTAAGTGACACTATTCCAATTAACAATACTGTTAAAAGCCGATGAACAAGTTGTTTTATCCGGATATTCATTAATACATACCTTCCTAATAGTCAGATTTCTTATTGTGTACTTTCCTGTCCGGTCGAGTTAAATATGAGATTGAAATTCATATTCCCCGGAACTGATTTCATAGACGGCATGATTATTTTCACGCCGTAACAATTTCACGCCGGGGCTTTTTGAGGCAAGGATACCGCTTTCGGTGACATCGGTTTGGTCTTTGGCCGGCAAAAAAACGGTCGCCGTTGCATTAGCGGGAATTCTCACCTTCATGACAAATTGGTTATTCTCGCGATTCCATTCGGAGACAATCTTTCCCCGAATCGAATTGAAACCGGCTTTGACCCAGGTAATCTCCCCCACAGGTTGCGGTTTGATGAGAATCTTCTTAAAGCCGGGCCCTGCCGGATCGACGGCAATACCGGCCAGATCCTGGTAAAACCATTCGATGATTTGGCCGAGCATAAAATGATTTTGCGAATTGTAGCGTCTGGCACTCCAGGCCTCAGTAAGACTGGTAGCGCCCATTTTCAACTGGTACCCATAGCCGGGTTTGTCGGATTGATTATTCATGGTATAGATCACGTCGGACCGACCATTCTCAGCGAGAGCCCGCAAAAGATAACGATAGCCGACGTCACCCGCGGTCAAGGCATTGCCGCGTTGCTGTACATCCCGGACGATGGATTCCAGTACCGCCTGACGGTTTGCCGGCTCCACCAGTCTCATCACCAGCGGGACAGCATTGGAACACTGCGAGCCGGTGGAGTATTGATTTGTAGTCGGATTGTAAAATTCTTTATTGAAGGCGTACCGAATCTCGGCGGCCTTTCTTTCAAATTCCTTAGCCTCATCAGCCTTACCTAATAACTCGGCCATTCTGGACAAAATCAACGTGTCGTAGTAATAAAACGCCGTTGCCGTAAGAGGAACAGGTGTCAACTGAGCCAGTCCCGGCGCCTTTGGTCCAATATCATACCAATCTCCAAGGCCGTGTGAGACAATGTGGTTGGTGGCCGTGCCGCCAAGATAGGCCACGTAGCGTTTCATGTCCTCGTAATAGTGTCGAATCAATTCCAGGTCCCCCGTCCAGAGATATTGCTGCCAGGGGACAAGTAAAAAGGCACTGCTCCATTCAGGGGAGTCTCTAAAGTCTCGATATTTTCCATCAAAAACAACATATTCCGGCGCGTGGTTCGGTACGAGACCGTCGTCCATTTGCGAGTCGGCCATATCGTTCATGCCTTTGGTGAATAAGCGCGCCAGGTCGAATTCATATCGTAGCGATGGGCCGTTCAGGTGATATTGTTCGAGCCAGCCGAGCTTTTCACGATGGGGACAGTCGGTCATCACGCTCATCATATTGCTGCGTTGTGCCCAGCGAACCAGTTTGTGGATGCGGTTGAACAAGTCGTTGGAGCAGGCAAACTCGCCGATCGGCTCGGAACTCGAATGAACAACCACACCTTCAAGCTTCTCGACAACGGGCAATTCCCCTCCTTCTTCTGCCGGCATGCATTCGACCTGCAGGTAACGGCTGCCGTGATAGAAAAATTTCGGGAACCACTCTTCAGTGCCGGTACTGGCCAAAGTATATTGCCAATAGCCGGGGCGATTACCCGAACAGGATCTGCGATCTACGGAACCATCTTGGTTCAGCAACTCGGCAGGGATAATCCTGACAATGGAACCGGCAGGACCTTTAACTTTCAGACGCGGTATTAATGAGACATTCTGCCCCAGGTCATAGACTTCCACACCCGGCCGAAGCGCATTCTCACTCACTGGTTCGAGAACGTCGAAGGCTTTAATCGGCGGAGCGGCAGAACACAAACCTTTGAGCTTTCCGCCGGGTCCGGCGAGTTCCTGGGCCCCGACCCAGGCAGAATCATCGAAGCTTGGCTGGTTCCAGCCGGATGGTTCGAGGCGACGATCATAATCTTCGCCGCCAAAAACGCAGCAAAAGGTCACCGGTCCTGTTTTAACAGACCAGTTCCGGTCCGTTCCGATGATTTCTGTTGACCCGTCGGCATATTCCAGTTGAATTTGGCAGATGGCTTTGAGAGGACCGAACGAGCCTTTGAACTTGGTATAGCGACCACCTTCGACATGATACATGCCGTTGCCAAGCAGCAATCCGATTGCATTATCACCGGTATTGAGCCGGAGTGTAATATCGTGGGTATCATAAAGACAGGTTTTATCGTATTTCGACCAGCCCGGTGCCAGAAGAGCATCGCCGACTTTTTCGCCATTGAGTGACATTTCATAATGGCCGAGTCCGCAGACATACGCAAGGGCGCGTTTGAGTCCCGGTTTGACGGCAAATTCCCGCCGGAGCATAAGCGTCTGACTTTCCGCTTCGGGACCAATCCAGCGAGCCTGCCAATCGGTGTCATCAAGCAAACCCATTGTCCATGACGCCGGTCGGCTCCAGGCGGAGATCCTGCCGTCTATATCCCAGACACGGACTTTCCAGAAGACTTGCTGCGAAGATTTCAAGGGACGCCCGCCATAGCGAATATGGACTGTTTCATTCGAGGTCACTTTGCCGGTATCCCATAAATCTCCCTTGTTTTTCGCTAGAACTTTGACGGAAGAGGCCACGAGGATTTGGTAAGCACTCTGCCGCTGATCGCGCAGACTACTTTCAAGCTTCCAGAATAAACGCGGTTGAGCCGTATCCACTCCGAGCGGATCCCGGGCATATTCGCAGCAAAGCTCTGCCGGTTCTAAGGTGCCGTTTGAAGTGACACTTTCAACAATCGCACATCCGGATACGCTGAATCCACAAAGCACGATTATTTTCAACAAGTTCAATCTATTCGTTTTATACATTTTTTCCTCAAAGGATGAATGTCCAACAAAACTGAATTTTTTCCATATCTCTTTAGGAACCCATGTCCTATCCGTTATTGATATTCATAATGACTCTTCGATAACTGTACAGGCAAGGCCGCCCGTCATCCTTAACCTCCAGGATAATATGAATTGTTTTTGGTTCATCAACTTGAGGGATGACGAAGAAAGCTTGCGGTGTCAGGCTGTTCTTAATTTCGACGGAGCCTTTATAACTTCCAGCCTCGGAATAGACAAACCAGCGATAGGACAATCTGTCACCATCCGGATCATACGTTCCTTCGGCACTGAGATCCACGCGCTGTCCCGAAGGTATCTGCATCTCAATGACGTCCTTGGTTTGATCGCCCTGACAAATCACGACAGGATTATGATTCGCCTCGGCAAACGTATCGGCGACACACCAGTCCATCCGGGCGGCAAAATCGTGCTGATAAGCCTCGCGCCATCGCCAAATTGTCGCCTGGGCGGAAGTGAAAGCCAAACCGTTTTCCGCCACGACGGTGTCACGGGCACCCCTGGCATTGGTCCAGATAGGGCGCGTCTCGGCATAGGTTTGATGGAGGATATAGCGGCCGCCCCAGCCGCCATAAGCCGGACTGATATGACTTCCCAGGCCGTTATGAATCAGGTTGAAAAAAGAAGGCGTGTCTCCTTCCATAATGTATTCTAGTGCTCTGTCGCTAATCGATTGATGGGTATAGCTTTTTCAATTTTATCCT
>CAZFOQ010000197.1:0-5617 GCA_964520535.1 uncultured Pirellulales bacterium
AACTTCTGGAAACCGATGCGGATGTTGTGCTGATGGCCACGCCGCCGAATTTCCGCCCCTTGCATTTTGAAGCGGCAATCAAAGCGGGTAAGCATGTCTTTATGGAAAAGCCTGTGGCTGTTGATCCCCCGGGTGCTCGCAAGATTATAGAGGCCGGCGAGCTGGCCAAAACAAAAGGCCTGGTAGTGGTTGCCGGCACTCAGCGCCGTCACCAGAGTAAATATCTCAGGACCGCTTATGCCGTTCAGCAGGGTGCTATCGGGAAAATTCGGGGTGGTTGTGTTTGGTGGTGCGGGAATATACCATTTATCCATCCGCGGCGGACGGTCGACTCAGATGCAGACTACCTTGTGCGAAACTGGGTCAACTTCCTGGAGATGTCTGGTGACCACATCGTTGAGCAGCATTTACATAATATAGACATTGCCAACTGGTTCATCGGGCATCCGCCGATCCGTGCTCTTGGATTCAGCGGCCGCGCACGCCGAAAGACCGGCAACCAGTTCGATTTCTTTAGCATCCAATATGATTACGCTGACGACCTGCACATCCACAGTATGTGCCGACAGATCGACGGCTGCTACATTAGGGTCAGTGAGCACTTTGCAGGCAGCGAAGGCTCAACCTTTGGTGATGGCAGCCAGATGGATTCGAGCAAGAGCATCGACGTGCCGGACTTTTCCGGGCATGAAGATCCATATGTTCAGGAACACATCGATTTGCTCAATAGCATCCTTGATGAAAAGCCGCTCAACGAAGCTCGCAATGTTGCCGAATCCACGCTTACCGCAATCATGGGTAGGATCTCAGCTTATACCGGCCAAATAATCAGGTGGTCCGACCTAACCGATGAGGATGCGCAGTGGTATAATCTTACCGTTAAGCCGACGGCGGAAGACTTTGAGAAAGGTGATGTGAAGGCTTCGCCCGATGATGTTATACCTATTCCCGGAAGAGCGGATAAACGATTCCTAAATCTGTAGATATGAATTCGGATATCTTTCCAAGGGATGAAAGCTTTAGGCCGGATGAGTCTCACTATAGTAAAAAAAGTCGCGTCATTTCTGACGCGACCTTTTTTTAGCTTAATAAAGTTAAACGGAATAACAATCCGGTTATTTCAGAGTGACTACTTCATCAAATCGTACTAAGGCCCCGGCTGTTTGATGGTGTGGCTCAAGTGTTCCAACCAGGCCGACTTTCTTGCCTATAAGTGTACTAAAGTCTTTCCCTGAGACCTTTTTGCTTGGAAAAGCGGTACAGATAGTCCTATCTGATTCGCCAATTATCCTGTAGTGTCCCGGACCGTAAGTCATGAAATTTTCAAATGTTCCTATGACCGCAAATCTACCCAGATCCTGAACTTCTGAAAGCCTTGCGGAACGAGCCTTTTCTATTCGCTCCCTGGTCTTCTGCAACTGCTCATTCTGAAGCTGGACTGCTTTGCCTACTTCCAGTGCCAGTTCAAAACCATTTACCTTCTCGATTGTAGCTGTTGCATAGCGTGCGGCCTTGCCGGCCTCTTTGTCGTTAGCAATCTCAAGAAGTGTTTCTTTGATGTTTGTGTAATCCTGCTGATCTGTTGGTTTTGCCCGCTCAGCCTCGAGTTGCTTTTGCAGAGCGTAATATTTTTCGAGCTGTGACTCAGGAGTAATCGCAGCAGTATCGTTAGGCTCGGATGCCGATTCCACGGATGTAGCATTGACGTCCGCTGCCACATCGCCAGTCGTGTTGGCGTCGATGCCAGGCGCGATGGCGATACGGGGTGCAACATCAATAGTCATCGTGGTAGGTTTAGTATATTCTGTGCTTACCCAAAGGCAGGCTCCGGGTGGAGGAGCTATTTTATAATAATCGCCTAATTGTTCGCTTAATAACTTGACTTTTGCGTTTTTGTTGAGCTTTACCTGAAGGCTTGTGGAGTTTTCCGGCTTTACGTAATCGGAGCCGGCCCAGACACGAACATTATCGCCGGTGACAATCCCAATAGAAGGGTCATCCGGGTCAATCTTGACATACTGCATTGAAATCCAGGAGAAACTACCGGCCGGCGGAACTATCTCAGACCACGTAAACTGGCTGCCGACCACCTGTACTTTGTCGCCCTTTTTGAACTTTCCGCAGCGGTAAAAGCCGATACCAGCGCCGGTGCGAATATAGACATCATCACCTGTTATCTCGGCAAAATAAGGAAAAGATGGGGCCTCCGCCGCGTCTGAGCTGCCCATTATATTGACGGATATTCCTGCAGTTAAAGTAGCAGCTTCCCGGGCAGAGCAAAGGGACACAAAACATGCTAAAATGACAAGAAGGGATACATTAATGTGGGGTCTCATTTCTCAATCTCCTTAAAAAGTGGTTCTCAAATATATGCGAACCGCCAAACGAATTTCCTTTTTTTTGAAATTACCACCTGTGTTTGTGATTGTCAACTTTTTTGTTGGATTAAATATAGCCAATTATGACCGGCAGAATTTAACTGTGGTATTTTGCCGATTTTGCCTATCTTGGGCCAAAAATTTATCACAATACTTCGGGTATTTGCCTGACCGCCTATATTGAGTTTGAAGTTGTGATGTTTCGTTTGTTAACAGTTAGATTGTGTGTTTATCGTAGAACAGAAAAACACTTGTAGATTGTAGTATGGATTTTTTTCATGCAGCTCGTAGCCTTTTTTACTTCTGCAATCTTCCAAGCTCGTCCTGGCACATCTTCAATTGACCGGAATCGGGGAGTTTTTTAGCTGCAGCCTGCAGGTGTTTTATCGCAGGTTCCGTCTGACCGAGATAACGGCTATACAGCAAGCCCAACATTAGTTCCACCTGTTCGGAGTATTCGTAGTTGCTGTAGTAAGTTAAAAACTGTTCGTAGGCCTGTGCCGATTCAGCGTGTCTATTGTTGCCGGCGAGCTGATTGGCGATGTCCAGCAATTGCTGGCGCGGCAAAATCTGCTCTCTATCGTGGCTCATAAGTTCGAGATATACTTCGGCAGCGGCCGGTAAATTACGTTCCTGTATCCGACTGCTAATCTCGTTACGAAGCTGTTGAGTTTTTTCCTCAGCCTGCTTCTGGGCGGGTGTTTTTTTAATCTCTTTGATTTTTACCCATTTGGTTTTTGACTGGCCGGTAAATGGGTCGTAACCACTCGATACGGCATCACGATAGCGGCGACGCCGATTCCATTGTTTGATCATAGCCCACAAATCGAAATTGCTGCTGCTGGTTAAGCCGGTCGCGAGCATAGCTACCATCGCTGCTATACCGAAGGCGTATCCTGACAGATGTGCATCATAAGCAACAAGAGGTGTATATCTCCAGATTATGTTGTCGATAAATATCATTTTGAAGGCGATAAAATACAATGCCGGCAGTTCTATTGTGCCGAAGAAGAAGAACCAATAGAATATAGAGATCAAAGTCTGTGGGAACAGAACCAGATAGGCGCCGGTTACGGCAGCCACAGCCCCGCTGGCTCCGAGGACATTGCCACCACCAACCAGTATATGACCGGCGCCGCTGAATACCGCGCCGGCTAAATAAAAAGACAGATATCCGACATTACCAAGTTTGTCGTTGACGTTATTGCCGAACAGATACAAAAAGAACATATTACCGAGAATATGTAGAAGGCCACCGTGCAGAAACGCATAACTGACAAACTGCCATATAGACGGCCGCTCGGCGACAAGCATAAAATAGTGTACCCAGGGTCGGAAATCCAACTGTTCTGTGTGAGGATTTACCTGATATTCCAGGATAAAAATGAACACATTAGCAGCTATGAGGGCATAATTTGCATACGGAGTCCGTCTCGGTGTAATACTTGTCCTATATGGTAATATTATCATTTTTTAGCTGCCTGCCGGAGTTTTTACATAAAAATTCTGTTCACGAAATAATGCCAATGGCATTCAATGCGAAAGAATCCCAAACGCCACGAAAGATGTTTGGGGATCCCAATAAATCCCGGCCCCGTTACAGGCCGAATTCCTGCGATTTTTAGGTTTTGATCCCAATAGATCAATGGCGCTATTGTAATGACCAAAGGCGGGTCTAACAAGGCATAAACAAAAAAGGACGGCAAGCAAACAGCCGTCCTCTCTGAGAAAATTGGGTATTAGGTACAGTCTTCCCCTTGCGGAAAACATCAAGGGCCGGCGAAACTTTCCATCACGACCAGCCTCTCCCTCGGCGAGTTTTGTGTCCACTCAAAATATAAGAAATAAAACAGCTCAAAGCCAATCGTTCGGGCAAAAAAAAGCTTTATTTTTTCCCCTGTTGCTGTTAATCAATCGTATCCGTTAACTATTTGAATGTCATCTTTGCAGAAGCCATGGAACAGGAATGGATTGGAGAGTAGTGCGAATGAACGCAGAATCGATAGATAAACGTATCAGGGCAATTCGTCACGAACTGGGAAAAAAAGGGATAAATTGCCTTTTAGTTACAAAACCTGCCAATGTGACCTACACAACCGGATTTTTGGGCGATGATAGCTGGGTGGTAATTACCAAAGGCCGTGTTTATCTTGTGACCGACAGCAGGTACACCGAGCAAGCTCAAAAAGAATGTCCCACCTGCAAAATCATCGAACGGACTAATTCACTGGCCAAGGCCGTTGCGAAAATCGCCGGTAAACAAAAATCAGTGGCAGTGGTGGCGATAGAGAAATCCACATCCGTTGACGAGTTCGGACAACTGAAAAAGGCTCTTAAAACTCGGCTCAAGGCGATTTCGAATGTGATTGAAAATATCCGAAGTGACAAAGACGGCGGTGAAATCGCCGCGATTAAAACCGCTGCCTCAATATCGACAAAAGCACTAACACAAACTATGCCGTACATCAAGCCTGGTGTCACCGAAAGCGAATTGGCCGGTATGCTCGATTTCCAGATGAGAAAGCTCGGGGCGAAAAACGGCTTCGAGACAATCATCGCATTCGGGCCAAACGCCTCCCGGCCGCATCATCAGCCGAGCAAAAGAAAGCTCAAAAAACCAGATACCGTTTTGATTGATTTTGGCGCCAAATATAAAGGCTATTGCAGCGATATTACCAGATGCTTCTGTCTCGGAAGGCCGACGAGTTTCTATAAGAGGGTTTACGATGTTGTCGAGCAGGCCCAGGCAGCGGCAATAAGGTTGATAAAAGACGGCGCCGATATGATTGAGGTTGACGCTGCAGCCCGGCAGGTGATCGCCGAAAATAATCTGCCTGTTTACGGCCACGGTTCCGGACACGGCATCGGCCTGGAAATCCACGAAAATCCATTCCTCAAACCTGACGGCAAAGGCAGACTTAAAGCCGGACAGATTATGACAATTGAGCCCGGCATATACATCCCCGGTAAAATCGGTGTGCGAATCGAAGATGATGTGCTTGTCACCGAGACTGGCTGCCGGCTATTAACTCAAAATTGCCCCCATTTACCCTGTCAGATAGGCTAAAAGGCCGCCATATGGCAGGGTGAACCATTATTGACGTAAACCGGGATCGCGTAAGTCAGTTGTGGCTGAAGATTCATTGAATAGAAATTCATCTGAAAACAGTGATATTTTCTTGGAAAGAACTTGTCCCATCCATAGTTGGAGGCTGAAAAAAGCGATGGCTACTCCAGCC
>CAZFOQ010000198.1:0-5593 GCA_964520535.1 uncultured Pirellulales bacterium
AATAGAGATAGGGAGTCGTCGCTTCGAATTCGGCGCCGCAGGTATCGACGATTTTATAAACGGCGTTAATGCCCAGCTCGGTCCGGCGTTTTCGCATCTCCGGCTCTGTGACGTTGAGCTGTTCGGCAAGATATTTGTCACTGAAACCGTACTGTTTGGCCTGCCTTAAAAAACCGGAGGACAGATTGCAGATGACAGATGACTGATCTTTAACCTTCTGTTTTCTGTCTTTCGTCTTCTGTCTTCTGATTTGTTTTATCTTTTCCTCGAACTTGATGATGTCCCTGATGTTATTGAGGAACCACGGATCGATCTTTGTCAGATTGAATATTTCCTTGGTGGATATTTTTCTTCTAAACGCCTCGGCGACGTACCAGATTTTGTCCCAGCAGAATGTTCGCAGCTTGTCTTTGAGTTGTGTTATTGAAAGATTTTCGCCGTGGCCCTTGATATATTTGCCGTCCAGCGAATACCGGTCGATCTCCAGCGACCGGATTGCCTTCTGCAGCGATTCCTTGAACGTTCTACCGATGGCCATCGCTTCACCGACCGATTTCATCTGCACGGTCAGCTCCGGATTTGTCTTCGGGAATTTTTCAAACGTAAATCTCGGCCACTTCACCACGCAGTAATCGATGGTCGGCTCGAAGCAGGCCGGCGTTTTCTTGGTGATGTCGTTGGGAATCTCGTCGAGCGTCAGGCCGATAGCCAGCAGCGAGGCGATCTTGGCGATGGGAAAGCCCGTCGCCTTGGAGGCCAGCGCCGAGCTGCGCGAGACTCGCGGATTCATTTCGATCACGTAAAGCTTGCCGTTCTCGGGATTGACGGCGAACTGGATATTCGAGCCGCCGGTCTCGACGCCGATCGCCCGGATAATTTTCAGGGATGCATCCCGCATGATCTGGTATTCTTTATCCGTGAGCGTCTGGGCCGGGGCGACCGTGATACTGTCGCCGGTGTGAATGCCCATCGGATCGAGATTCTCAATGGAACAGACAATCACGACGTTATCTTTGCGGTCGCGCATCACTTCAAGCTCGAATTCCTTCCAGCCGATAACGGATTCTTCGACGAGGACCTGGCTCTTCGGGCTTAGATTCAGGCCCCAGTCGATATATTCTCTGTACTCATCGATGTTGTAGGCGACGTTTCCGCCGGTGCCGCCGAGGGTATAAGATGGCCGGATAATGGCGGGGAATCCGATATGCTCGATGATTTTTTTCGCTTCGTTCCATGTGCGAACGTATCCGCTTTTCGGCACTTCGAGCCCGCAGTCGGTAATGGTCTTTTTGAAAAGGTCTCTCTCTTCGGCCTTTTTGATTGTTCGCAGGTTCGCCCCGAGCATTTTGACGCCGTATTTTTTCAGGACTCCGCTCTCGGCCAGTGCGACCGCGGCATTCAGGCCCGTTTGTCCGCCTAACGTCGGCAGAAGACTGTCGGGCTTTTCTTTAGCGATGATTTTCTCGATGATCTCCGGCGTAATCGGCTCGATATACGTCCGGTCGGCGATGCCGGGATCGGTCATGATGGTCGCGGGATTGCTGTTGATCAGGACAATTTTGTAGCCCTGCTGCTTGAGAACTTTACAACCTTGCGTGCCGGAATAATCAAATTCACAGCCCTGGCCGATGACGATCGGGCCGGAGCCGATGATTAGTATCTTATGAATATCCTTGCGTTTTGGCATTCCTGACGTCTCAAATCCGGCATTTTTTTATTCCTTTGCACGCTATACGCTCGACGCGGCGGTCGAGTTCGATATCCCCCCAGCTTACTCGATCGGGGATATTCGGCTACTTTATCGAAACCGACGCCAACAGTCAAATGGAAACAGTGGGAAAAGTGAAAGTGTAAAGTAAAAAGTAAAAACTTAATTAGTCGATTCTGGATTCTTGATACTTGTCATTCCTGCGAAAGCAGGAATCCATCCCTACCCCTACCCGCTCTTAGCTAAAAACAAGCCTTAGATTTTATTTGCGGGTTCTCCGAAGATGGCTATAATCTAAAGCATCAACAGCAGGCGAGGCATCTGGGATTAATGCTTTTGTAGCTTGGAAAAATATGTAAATGACCCTATTTTTCTACGGCTGGGCATTGAGATGTAATTGAGTGGACTTGTCATGGCAAGGGACAATTATAAGGAACAGGCTGTCGGAGAGTTAAGTGTCTCAACGATGAAAAAACTAAAATCAAGGAAATCGCTGATAGTTTATGTAGTGCTATCTCTTTTTGGCGCGGTGTTCCTTATATATGTGATAAGTATCCTGCGGAAGTCGTCGACGTCTGAGCTCTTTCGGTGGTATGTCCTGGATCCGATTCCCGCATCGGTGACTGGTATAAAGGTCGATCAACCACATAAAATTAGAGGCTACACGTACGTTTTTAGGTTCGACATAAACAGAGCGGATCTGGATCGCATTGTCGAATCACGACCTTTTAGGGAAGCTCAGATCACTGGTTTTTTGGGTGGTGGCAGCCTTTTCTTTAAATGGAAAGGCTCTCCTAATCCTATTGGGAATGGATTCTCCATGTATGGTACTCGCAAACCTTCCTGGTACACTCTCGAATCATGGGATAATCCTGAGACCTATGCTTTGGTGCAGGAAGTCAAGGATGTGAAAACTTCAGATATCCAGGTCTTGATTTATAATGGCAGACTTGGTCAGGCTTTCTTTATTGTGTCTCACTATTGGTGAAAAGCAATCTAGAAAATAGGGACATTCACAATCCTGTTCGGCCCGAAGTAGGAGGGGCATGGGGTCACATCTTTTTTTACAACTTATTTATTTGACCTTATTTCACCTACGAAGAAGAACTCAACGCCCTCCGCTGGAAGCGATAAATATCCTATATTTATCGTTCCTTCGACATGCTCAGGACGGCGTCTGAGCGGAACGAAGTGGAGCCGAAGAATCTGGAATAGTTCTGTTCTTATATTTAACACGCAGCAAAGTACAAGACAATAAATATAAATCCGTCTATCTCTTTTGAGTAATTAATTTATAACTTTGTGCATGCGTTCACATGCACAAAGTATCTTGTTGATATTTAATTTTTATATCAAGAAAACAGAAGTTAGAAGACATTATTATTCATCCATCTTCAATCGTCCATCGTCGCTCGTCGCTCACCAATACGTCAGGCCAGATCCTTCAACTCCGCTTCGCTACGTTCAGGATGACAGAATCAAGCATCAATTCACGATATACGCAATCCATTCTCCGTAGTACTACGAAGGACGAATACGCAGTACTCAATACGCCCCCGCAGTTTTGTGAAGCAAAACGAAGCAGCGGGGACTAAAGGACAATTTCCGGAATTTTCTTGCTTTTTGACAGGAATTCTATACAATACTTATCTACAATTTAATAGAGTATCATCAAATTAGGGGGGCAGCAATCTACGAAGAACGGCTCGAGAAAATCAAAATGCAGAGTGCAAAGCGTAAAACCATAGTGTAAAAGTCAAAATGATTAGATCAAATAGCAAATCGTCAATCTTCCATCGTCCATCTTTATTAATAGGGGTGTGAATGATTACATGAGTAAAAGGGTAAATGAGTTAAAACATGTATTCATCAACACATATACTCATCAACGCATATACACATTTTCGCTGGAAAGCGGTATTCGACAATTGTCGAAAGTTCTCTACAAATCGGGCCTTTTTTTGCAAAACAAAGCCAATTTGGGTCGTGCTCAAATTGGCGTAAGTTCTTTTTTGACAAGTAAATAGGTGAAATCCGGCTTCATCTGCGACTTTGCCGGGATAAAAAACAAAGCCAATCCTTCGACAAGCTCAGGACAAGTTTTTAACGTAAGCTCTTTGAAATAAAAAGATTATGGCAAAAAACCGGATTGGACATTTGGTAAAAACAAACCCAATTCAAAGCCAATTTGGCCTAAAACAAAGCCAAATCTATCCCTTAGGGAACAAAGCCAATCCCAAAAAAGGAAAAAGTGAAAAGTTAAAAGTAAAAAGTTCACCCCATGAGATAGAGGTTATTTTTTTTTGATTTATCTCACGGGGTAAATTATTTGCCGATGCAAAAGCGTGAAAAAATCTGCTCCAGGATTTGCTCGTCCACCGCCGGATCGTGCTGCTCGATACTGCCGGTGCCCTGATACGCGGCTCGCAGCATCATGGCGGCCACCTCCTCATTACCGGCGGACAGTTCGTTGACGGCATCGTTAAGGTTGGCGATTGCCTCGTTAACGGCTTGTTTATGCCGGGCTGTTATCGCCAAGCCGCTTTCTGCGTAAGCTCCGGAAGATACAAGATGTGAATCGATTGTATTGCGTAACTGGTCTATACCGGCGTCCGTTTTGGCAGAGATGGGTATGAACTCAACGACGAACAGCTCATTCATCTTTGCAAGGCGTGTGGACAAAGCTTTTGTCGAGAGCAAATCGCACTTGGTTGCGGCCGGGATGAAAATTTTCGGATCGATGAGTTTTCGGATTGAAAAATCTTCAGACAACTGCGGTTTAGAGACATCGACGCAGAATACAACTACGGCACTGTTTCGAATCGCCTCGATTGCCGCCTGTTGGGCGAGTTCATCGAGGATATTTTCGGGATTGATCACCATACCGGCGCAGTCGAACAGTACACAGTTGCAGTGTTCCAGTGGCATCATGCCGGTTAGAACATCTCTTGTTGTTTTATATTCGTGTGAAACGATACTCCTTTCGGTGCCGAGGAGCTTATTGACGAGGCTGCTCTTTCCGGCGTTCGGCGCACCGGCGATTCCCACTGCCGGCAGATCGATCACAGATTCGAAGCGGATACTGCCGGACAGCAATTCCTCGAGTTGCTTTCTGATACCGGCAAGTTTTTCAACCGCTTGTTCTTTCGTGATAAAGGCGATATCTTCGCCGCTAAAATCAAGTCCAGCTTCTATCAGGCTAAGACAATCCATAATCTGCGAGCGGATTAGTGCCGTAGTTTGTGACAATCTGCCGCTGAGCAGTTTTTCCGCCGCGTCCAGTTGGAATTTGTTGGAGCTGACAATGATTTCATTGACCGCTTCGGCTTGGGCCAAATCCATCTTGCCGTTCAGATACGCCCTGGCCGTAAATTCGCCCGGCTCGGCCATGCGAAGGCCTTGTTCCAGCAAATTTCCGATCAAAGCTTCAGTCACGGGAGGATTTGTATAGAGATGAATCTCGGCAATATCATCGCCGGTGTAAGAATGCGGAGACGGAAACGAATAGAATTGTACCTCGACTTGGAGATCCTCGTCGATTGCGATCATGCCGGTAACAATTTCCTGTTTGTCACCAGGGCCCTTTTGTCCGGTCTGATTATGGACACTCCGGCGGTAGATTTTGAAGGCTTCGGGTCCGCTTATTCGAATGATGACTCTTTGTTCCGAAGTCGGGGAACTGACAGCCACGATGGTTTTGTTGAGATCGTACATAATAGGATTTAGGGAATAGGGTTTAGGGTATAGTTTTTTTAATTCTGTTTATCTGGTTGTTTTGGATGAATCATTCGATACAGCATTCCACCGACTTCTTTTAACAGTGTTTCGATAATTTCCTCGTGTCCTATGATAATTGAACGACCGGATAACTCAGCCATTCGCCCA
>CAZFOQ010000199.1:0-5587 GCA_964520535.1 uncultured Pirellulales bacterium
TATCGGCAAAAAAGCCTGTATGACATCACGTTATGTGCGACAGAGCACTAGCATTTCTTGTTTCAAACTATTAAGGTTCATTGCCACGCAGACAAGGATTTAACCAGTTGAGCTATGGCGTTCAAGTATTTCACAGATTTGCTTTTTTATGTAAAAATTACTCTTTTCAACCGCAGACATTCTATGTTTGCAAACCTGGCTATTCATCGAAGTCTTTTTTACACCCAAGCGTCTAACAACATCATTAGGGTGCCAAAATACGACTCATGTGAACTACTTGGACTTAGGCGATTCGCACCGTTTCATTCGGGCGGCGAAGTCGCTCAGGAAATCCACGCGCCACTGGTTCACGCTTTTGGCGCCCGGATGCACGCCCTCGGCGGTTGCGGGATCGGGGTCATCGGCCCACCAATTCGGATGCACGGTGGAGGGTTTGCTCGTTCGCTCGGGCGGCGGCGTCACAGCGGTGAACTTTCCTTTGATGCCATCGAGTCCGGGGAAATCGCTCTGGAGCGTGTAGGAAAACCTTTTCGCGTCGCGAACCACAAACCGAAAGCGAATGACGTTGCCATCTATAGTGCCGACCCTTTTCTTCCTTGAACTAAGAACCATGGTGACGGTGTTCGTGTCGGAAAAGCCTTCCGGCACGGGCATCGTGAATTCGATCACGCCAAACACCTCGACCTGCTCCTTCTCGCTGGTGGGCAGGTGGTCAAGGATGGTTTTTCGTCCATCCCAGACTCGCACGAATTGTCCGCCCCAACTGGGTTGCGTCGGATCGTCGGGATTGCCGTACAGCAGCCAGGCGAGCGACGGCGTGTCGCCCATCTTCATTCTCCCGCCGAGAATAGGGGCAAGGAATTCTCCGAGCGCGCCGCGGCCAGCGACGTGTTGAGCGATAAATCCCCTGTTGCTCCATTCGCCTGTCTGATCGCCGCCGACGAACCAGCCACGATACGTGGCGTTGCTCTCGATCATCCAAAGCGTGGGATGGTTCTGCTCGATGTAATTGTACTCGTTTGCGCTGCCTTGCTTGTTCGGGCCGCCAATGAAATAGACACGCAGCTTCGGCAATATATCGGGCGCATCGTGCAGCGCCTGCGCAACATCGGTGATCCCGCCCCAGATCAAAACGTAGAGCGGACGCGGGTCGTCGCGTCGTGCACATTGAACGATCCATTCCGAGCCTTCGGTGGGCGTGCGTACGCCGGACAGGCCCGGATGTCCCGTGGCGCCCGTCTTCGTGATGGCACGCAATGCATCGGGCGTGGGGTATTTGTCCGAATAGGTTTTCAGGTTCGGATAATCACGCTCGTAGCAATCAATGATCTTGAGGATTTCAGCCTTACGGCTGCCACGCCACTGCGTCGAGATCAGCCCCTCGAAGTCCAGGGTGTCGGTGTAGAGCATCAGATGAGCCATGGATTGATGATCGTCCGGGTCGCTACCGCCGATATCAGTGGAGACGATGACCCGGTACCGGGGTCCGGTCATGATTTCGTCTTCTTGTTTGGAATCAGCAAGTATTGAACTGGAACCAAAGACTAGAACTATGATCATTAAAAGAAAAGTGCCATTTTTCATGAGAAGATCCTTTCATACATTAACCTTTTAATCAGCCCTGACTCAATGCAATAGACAAATTGTACCCAAAACCCTGGACACTGCAAGGATTTTAATGAAAAGGTCCTTTTCCTTAGCAATTAGATTAGATTTGGGTCGGATCCGGGTAAGTCGTTACATGGTTGAAACTTAGTCTTATCAGAAGGCCATAACGAACAAAAGCCAAGCCGTTCTTAAAAAGTGGCAAAGGAAGTGTTTGCGAAGAAGTTCACTTCGAGAGCAGGCCCTGACACAGCACACTATAGCCTATTTAAGCTCGACGTCCAATATCACCACGTCATGGTCGCTCATATTTGTGACATTGTGCTCAATTCCCCCCGAATGGGTGTAACAGCTTCCTGCTACAATATCCCTAAAGCTTTCGCCTTCCTTGGTAACCAACAACAGACGCCCGTCCGTACGCGGTAACACAACAAAGTCGTACCCATGGCGATGCCAACCCGTCTCTTGCCCCGGTTTAAATCTCCATTCCTTGATAAGCACCCGCTCGTTATCAATCTGGGTGGTCATACTGGCTTTTGATGGCATCTATATACTCCAAAAATTACGGATGGACACGGATAACAACAGAAATCTCGTTCTTATATCATCAATCCGTGTTTCATCCGTGGTAATCCGTGGCTGAAGATTGGCCCGTAAACTGTTACGCCCTGTTTACTGCAGCGTCTTAATCATGAGCCAGAACGCAATGAGGATAATAGCTGTAAGGGCCGAAGCGCCAAGGAAACCATAGGTGTCTTCCCTGGTCCACTTACAGAATTCCCAATTGGATTTCGGGAATAGTTTCGTATGGTCAAACCGAGTGGGATCGGCATAGCTTTTCTCCAACTCGGCCTTATCCAATTCGGGATCGGCGATAACCTGGGTTTTCATCTTCACATAAAAACGTGTTATATTCTCTTCCAGCCCCCTGTTGGTCGTGATCAAGCTGATCGGGATCATGATTATAAACGGCAATAACGCATCGATCAGATAGCGGATCGTCAAAAGCTGCGATGGCGTTTTTTCCTTAAGATTCATACCGACCAGTTTGGCGATGACGAGTTCCGGATTGATCCTGCCGATACCTGCCATAGGTGAATTTGGATCGTCCGCATCGCTTCTGGCCACTTTATCGAAATAAATAGCCGAGGGCGGAACTACCAACTCTTTGCTGATCTCTTGCCCTATCTCAACGGCACGTCCCGCGTCTACGTCTTCCTGTGTCGCCGATACATTGCGGACAATCGTCTGTTCAGTGGTCTGGGCGGTGAGCCATTCCGATTGCCTTACCCCCTCCAACAAGGGTAATGTCCCCGGCAGAATCCCGAACGTAAGCACACAGAAAATGACCTGAGCGTATACCGCCTTGAGCGACAATCGTTTCCAGAACAGCATCAGCAAGACAGGAGCTCCGAAGATAACGTTGAGAGAGGGGAGCATCTTCAGGATATTGATGATTCCCGCACTCTTGACCGCTACCAGAACGCTGAGAAGCAGGATACCACCAATGGAAACCCGCGATGCGGTGATGTAATGCTGTTCGGACTTATTTTGCACAAATGGTTTGTATAGGTTACGGACGAACAAGGCCGACAGATAGACCGAGACACCGGCGAGTGTCGACATATTCGCCGCCAGGATACCTGAGATCATGATGCCCCGTAGCCCTATACCGAGTAGGTTGTTGCTCATCACTCCCCAAGCCGTGTCCGGGTCGGAGATGGACTCGTGATACAGGGCATAGGCCAGCAGGCCGCTCACGGCCCATAAAATGGTCAAGATACGTTTGGTGTAAGTCCCACCGATACAGCCGGTTCTCGTGGTGATTTCATCCTTGGCCGACCCATAGTTGGACATATTCCCCTGGTGGCCGGTAATACCAATGACATAGTTAGCCAATAGATAAGCGATGATCGAGGCCAGAGAGAATTCGTTCAAACCCGAGCCGAAAAGGGACAGCATATGGTCGGGCAGTTTCGCAGAAAATCCGCTCCATCCCCCTAGATGGTACAGTCCGATCGGTATCATCATGATAGAAAAGACAAGGATCAACATGCCCTGCAGCACGTTGTTGATAACAGCGGCTTTGAGACCGCCCATTATCACGTATGCGCCAACAAAGAGAATATAGATGGCATAAAACCAGTGTGCCTTTGTATACGATATCCAGGGAGTGATTTCACCCTTCTTAAACATATTTCTAAGCGTATCGTGTCTTTCGGTTTGCTCCGGCGGCAGTTCTTTGGCCTTGTACTGAGCCTCGAGTTCACGGTATTCCGCAAACAAGGCAACTTGTTGCTGTTCTTGATCCGTACATTCGGCCTCCGGTTTTAACGTCATAGCCTGAAACGTACGCAGCGAGATCTTATTGGCGATGCCGATATTGATCACACTCAGCCAGATTCCCACGCAGGCATAGATGAAGGCCAGGAACCTGCTCTTGAATCGTTCATCGAAAAGCTCAGCCATGGTCACCAACCGAACACGCCTGAACCAGCCGGACATGAACCAATAGTAGGGCCCGGAAAACAGAGGCGCCAGTAGAATCCAAACGCCGCCGAGTCCCTTGGCAAAGGCCGCTGAGGCCGTGTTCACCGCTTGACCCGCATCGGTGATAGTGCTCATATTGAGGAAGAACTGAAACAGCTTGCCTACACCGCGCCCGGCCAGAAAGAAATCTTCCTGGCTCTTTATCTTACGTACACTTCTTTTACCGATGTACGTGATTAGTACCAGATAACCTACAATTAGAACGATATCGAGAGGGTGAAAGCCGAGAATATCCATCTCTTTCCTTTCAATTCAGATTCTTGGCGTAACAAGAAGACCGCTTGCCAGCAATTCAACTAAACATTACACATTTGCTGCAAGTCTTTACGGGTATGGTATTATATACATCCCGCCGGTTCGGGCAACAAAAAAACTTAGAAAATCTGGGATGTTCCTTGGACATCCCCAAAAAAGTGTATAACAATCTTGACGAATTACAGACGGACCTGGATAATTGGATGTACTGGTATAACCATGAACGAACACACAGTGGAAAGTATTGCTATGGCAAAACACCCATGGATACATTCGTGGATTCACCGGCGTTAGCGAAATCTAAAAGATTGGACAATAGCTTACAGACAACTATTGAGCTAAATAATATTGTTTGTCGGATGAAGTAGTGGCTATGACACCTAAAGCGGTCGGACCGTTTATCATGGCCGGTCTGCAGATTGCGGAATTGTTGAAAGAATAGTAGTTTTTAATTTTTCCACGTTTGGTGGAACGACTAAACTCCCGACATATTTCTCATTAAAACAACTTCTGCTTTTCAAGAATCACAAAAAGCGTGAACGTTTTCAATGGCTGCTGTGAGTGACAGCCATTGAGGCCAAGTTGAGTCAAGAGTGATGCACCCTTCTTTGAATGACACCTCTTAAAACAGTTATGGACTGATTCTCGTTCCTGTGGTAGGATTTGCCACAGTCATGAGGAAACCAAGAATTGACGACAATAAAATCAATCAGACCCGGATAACGCATTATGAAGTCAATCCGGCACAAGGTGTTCCTGATGAACACCGCATTGGATTGTATGACCGTCATTTTGCGGGAGGACGTGCAATGAAATTGCAATATTGATTAAGTGATTAAGATGTTACGGATAAACTGCCATAATGACTCAAATGGATCTGACTATTGCTGTCGATTCAATTTTAAGAATATGTCTAATAATGCGAGTTCCATGACACTAACAGCGATTCACATAAACTAATAGAGTCCAGAGATTTTGACATATAACAAAGAGTTGGTCCTTAAGAAAGGGTCGGCTTTATTATTGACAGAATATCGCATTTTCTTTATTTCTTTTAGAATTATATGTTAAAGGCGTTTATATGCTTAAATACTTATCGATGTGAAATATAAACAACTATAGTAACGAAAAATAGTATTGATCAAGCAAGGGTCCTACCGCAAACAGTGTTATGACC
>CAZFOQ010000200.1:0-5586 GCA_964520535.1 uncultured Pirellulales bacterium
TGATTCAACTTCGCCAGCCATCCGCTCTCGATCCAGGCGTCGCCCAGGGAATCCTGATCGTCGTTTTGGCTGATCTTTACCCACTTCTCGGTCTTTGTGAAGTTGCTGTTGAAGCGGCCGAGGAAGATGGCTTCCTTGTCGCTTCCCCTCGGACCGGTGACGGTGAGGAACCGCGCATCATTGCTCCAGCGAGGATAGTACATCTCGTCTTTTCTGTTGATGCCGGGGCCGCCGGCGATGTCCACGTTTCGATGGTTCTTCTTGCCGGCGTCGTATACGGCGACCTCGCGGTGGTTGCCACGGAACACGAAGAAGCGGTAGCTGTTATCCGGCGCCAATGACGGCCAGCAACCTTTGCTATAGTGTTCCCACTCCCCATTGATCGGGTCGCCTACGCCACACTTGCTAAAGGGGAAGGCATCCGCGAAGTGTGTGCCGTCTGCGGACAGGCGAAACCAAGGCACGTTGCCGGCACCGGTTGGCGTCCTATCCCAAATCTTCTCGCGCACGTTCGGATTGTCCAATTGCTGACGCATCACGGCACCGTTCTGTTTGCCATCCCCGGCGCGGTAATAGAGCCAGACAATCCCGGTGGCGGGGTCGCGCCAAACGTCCGATGCAAAGCCGCTGCCGATTTCCTTGTGCCCCGAACCATCCCAGTTCACGACGTACATCTTGTTGTTCGAACGATTGGAATAGACCACCTGATTGCCGTCGGGCGTAAAAACGGGCTTGGCATAACCTATCGAACCGGAAAGAATGACACGCTCGCCCTTACCGTCCTCGGTGCCAAAACCGACCAGACGGAATCTCTCTCCCGAATTGTTCGATTTCCGCCTCTTTTGGGCCCAAACGACACGCGTCGGACCGCCCGTCACCGCGCGCACCGTGGCCGCACGCCCTTGGGCGTCGCCCGATGAAGCAACTTCCCTGGATTCGTCTGATTTCTTCGGCTCAGCCTCTTGCTTCCGCTCAGGCTTGGGAGCACTGGCGACGGCCCGATTGTCACCCTTCAGCTCGGCCCAGGCTACGGTCATCTCCCGCGGATCTTCGCCGGTTTTCAAATCCTTCGATACAAACAGATCGGGATATACCGTTCGGCCTTCCCATGTGAGGCGGGTACCCTGGTTCTCTGAAATACGGAAGGCGTATGCTTCGTCATTCTTGCCATCGCCCTGCATCGTGATGAAATCTTTGTGATTTGACCAGTGCATGTTGTCCCAGCGGTGGTCAGGCCCCATCTGCCTGGCGTTGATCTCGAACAGACGTTCGCCGTTCCACTGGCAGATATCCATGGTCCGGTGCCCCCCCTTGTTTCCCGCAATGCGCCGTCCGTCAGGGGACACGCAGGGCGAACAACCATTTGCGAACTTACGCGTTTGGGTATCGGGCAATTCCACGCAATAGTTATCGCGCCGTCGGCCTACCAGGTGCCGACCATCGGCCGAGATATTGAGTTCCGTGTCAAAGGGCAGCTTCAGGTTCCGCTGCTTGCCACTGGCGATATCTACCGCCCAGACTTCGTCATCCCGTGTGATATAGAGGATTTCGCGGCCATTGGTATGAAACTCGATCGAACAACCTCCATTCAAACCATTGTCTATCACTTGTCTATGTTCTGAACCATCGGCATTCATCACGTATAGGGCCCTGTTGTGAAGCACGGCAATGCGTTGCCCCAGCGGCCCCCAACGTACGATGGTTCCCTCACCAAGATCCGCTTCGCGCCAATCACCGATCGTGACCTTTTTAATCCGACCGCTGCGCGTATAAATCATCGCCCCTTCGATTTCGCCGGCCAAGCGATCTAGCGCCTTACGTTCCTCGCTGGATGCCTTCGACGGATAGGTTGGCTCACGACTGGCTGCCCGGACAGAATCCTCTAGAACACACGTCATGCATAGTGTTATAACTGTTGCATAAACTATGGATTTTAAAGACCTTTTCAATAGCATTTTCTAATTCACCACACTTTCAATCTCAAAATAGTCATAATGATTCCCACCTGGCTAATCCAAGAGGAACGATTACATGCTCCCGTACTCTACTATTGTATACGTTCGCAAGGACTAGCTAAACTATTCATGAACCCACCTTTAGGGTAACACCTTTTCTTTACCCTTTTAGAGATATAACGATTGCATTGCCGTTGCTTATGCAAAAAAATGGTAATATTGAGCATGTTTCTTCAAAAATAGCCATCGTCTCCTATCTGAACAAAAACACAAGATACTGATCTGAAACGATGGTGGGGATGTTGTACTTGCCCCAATGCGGCCGAATGTATTCCTGATACGTCGCATCCTGCTCCCAGATGAAGAAGAACCTCAGTTTCCTTGCGACCTCGGCCATTTTCTCCGGATGTTCATCCTCGATCGTCTTGAGCGCCCGCGAAATCGTATTCATTCCACCCCAGGCCTGCAGCCAGATTGGGCGGTCGTCGGAATCGTCGAGCAGGGCCTTGGTAATGAGCTGCGACCCCGCAGTCACTTCCTCCATCTCGCCTTCCGCTTTGACATTACCCAAGGCCGTTCGTTCCCTGAGATATGCAGGCGTCGGATACGCCGGATCGTGTTTCATCAGGTTGGGATAGACCTGCTCATACGCATCCAAATAGGGTTCAATCCAGTCATCTCCCGCCCATTTATGTCCCTGCCAGTGGTACTGCGAACTCGAGGTGACGATCCCCTCAATATCCCATTGATTGGCGTACAGCATGAATCGCATCATGGAACACTCGTCGTCGATCTCACCGTCCGATGTCACAATCACCCGCGGCCGGTCATCCGTGGGCGTGGCCGCATCAATCACAAATTGAAGGTGGTTTGCATCATCGACTGCGGTCATGTTCGAGCCGGGTGTGAAATTTGCGGCCGTTACGGGGATGATTTTGATCCCGGCACTGGCGGCCCCCTGCAGGGTCAATGCCAGCATGACAGCCATACAAACGATTGACAATAAGGAGTTCAGGCCAGCCGCTCCTCGAATAGGGTCGGTATGTCGAATAGAACCTTGCTTTTTCAACATGTCAACACTTCCTTTCTTCTTCACCTCACAAAAAAACAGCAAAAGAGATTTCGGACAACAACTGAATCTTGTTGGACGCCCCTTTCATTCAGTGGACAATTCAATGAACATGGATATCGCACCAGGTGCCACTGCCAACCCTAATACCTTCACCCAGCATCCACCCACCATTGGAGGTGTCAACAGGGTAATAAATGATGTCATGGGGGGTGTTCTGGTCATTTTCTATAGCGCCAATCCTTCCTATGACCCATTTAGCATCATTGGAAATGCCATAACAATAATCACTCAGACCAGCACTTCCCAGTCCTTGCCCCACACCGTTCTCTATCCTGCCCAGATCGTTTCTGGCCCATATCAGGTATTCGCTATTGGGACCCCAGCAAGGATGACATCCACTGCCCCCAGCCCCGGGCACGATCTTATTCTCCTGGACGTCATACACCTGGATGCCTTTGGGTCGGAACGCAACGTATCGGCCATTCGGAGAGCACTGCAGATGAGCGCTGGGCCCCTTGACTCTTTCGGGACATATCGCATGCTGCACCGGCTCCGTGAAAGACCCGTCCGCACCGATCGTCGTTTTACGGATGATATTGTCATGTCCATTCGCAGCGATGGTGTCATACGGCTCTGCATACGAATAGTAGAGGGTTTTGGTGTCCTTGTCGGAATCGTCACCCCAGGAGGGCCAATAACCATGTCCAATTCTAATGGGCTTGACCGGCAGGTCGCCATCTATCCGAACAATGTAGACATCGTAATTGCCGAAATTGTGATAATCGCCAGGGGGATCGTATCGGCCGTCGAAATGCTTTAATTCGCGGGCAAAGGCCACCCATTTCCCATCCATGGAGATGACACACTCAATGTCTGCGTATGGGCCCTTTTCGCAGACGGTTTTCTTGGTGCTTTCCACAGGGCCTACACCTTTTTTGATCTCCATGTATTTCAGCTCTCGGTTTTCATGGTCGCCCTCGCTCCATACGACAAATCCGTTAGGAGAATTCGCGACCGGCGCGGAGAGGCCACTCTGAAGTATATTGATGTTGTTCTCGGGTTGGCGATAGTCGACGAACACGGTCGGGGCGGTGCGGTTGAGGCATTCCTCGACATTGGTGTACCCGTCGCCGTCCTTGTCCTGCGTGCCGTCAGCCGCGTCGTTGGGATCGAGGCCGTACCGGGTTTCCCACGCATCAGGCATGCCGTCGCGATCTGTATCTGTCGGCGCAGGGCGGCTATTGAATTGAGGCCAACCGCCGACATCGTCCTGGCTTTTGATAATTCTACCCGTGCGATTCTTGATATCAATTACTATTCGATTATCCACAGCATCGCGTTTTGGCAAACTGGCTCCACCACTTTTTAAAACTCGTTTGTATGCAGTGAGTGCATCTTCCAATTGCACGTATCCTGCTTCGAAAGGTTCGGTCTGCTTATACGCTTGAATTTTCTCGTCTGTCCAACCATAACGAAAATTCCCATCCCATGGGTAACTCTCAGAAAACTTCACAAGGCTCCATGGGTTATCGGGAAGTTTATCGTTGAAGTAATTTCCTGCAAAATATGCGTGATTATAGGGAGACCCAGTAGAATAAGCGATGCTTGTTGGCTCTGAATTTTCACCAGGTATTAGATAGTTGCCAACATAATTAAGTCGGGTGACACTTTTTCTATCGGAGTTATAGCCAGCATATCCTCTGCCCCAGTTATAAAGCACGTTGTTCCTGAAATCAAGCAGCAAGCCCAACGGATCTTTGTCGTATGAATTGCGGTTGTAATTTCCTGGACGTGGGTTACGCGCACAATTGTGAGCATAAAGGTTGTGCAAATAGCTGTATTTCGCACCTCCAGTTCCACGAATTAATGATCCGAAACCATGATTGTCAGGATTCAATGCTTCGGTAATGAAACACCATTGCACCGTAACGCGAGTAAGCGTGGGATATTGGGTTGAAACAGATAATATTTCGTCCAGGCTCCAGCTAGCAGAACAATGATCGACGATAATATCTTCGCCAACGCAAATACTGATGGCATCTTTACCCTGCTTGCTGCCTACACCGTATTTCCCATCACCCAAGCGAACACGGATGTAGCGAATAATGACATCATGCGTTGCGATCCGTACTGTTTCGCCTTTCAGGCAAATTCCGTCACCCGGTGCAGTCTGTCCGGCAATTGTCAAGTATGGTTTTTTTATATCAAGTCTTTTCTTGAGTTCAATCGTTCCAGAAATCCCGAATACAACCGTACGCGGACCTTCCTGCTCTACTGCCCAACGTAAACTACCTTCACCTTGATCATCCAGATTCGTAACGTATAGAACCTGCCCTCCACGTCCGCCTTTAGAGTATGCACCAAATCCTTCGGCACCGGGAAATGCAAGCTGCTCCGCAGCAGCACCACTTGCCTGGCAGAAAATCATAATCAGCAAGGCCGTTGTATTAAAAAGCAATCTATACATATTTCTTCCTTCTAAATCTTTACATAGACAGATCCGTCGCTGTTAATCAAAATGTCAAAGCGTAATTCAACCAAACACTTAGCCTTCAGAAC
>CAZFOQ010000201.1:0-5551 GCA_964520535.1 uncultured Pirellulales bacterium
TATCGGCAAAAAAGCCTGTATGACATCACGTTATGTGCGACAGAGCACTAGTTTAGATGCTATGAACATAGGTGTTCTAGACCTTACAGGACTCGAGCATGCCATCAACCTGGTTTCAGTGTATTTGAGAAATAACGAAATCAGGGATGTCTCGGTTCTATCGGACCTAGTGCCGTTTCCATTAAATAAGTTTAACTTTTTTTCTTATGTCATTCCGGACTTGATACGGAATCCAGGGTCAAAAACCCGGATTCCCGCCTTCGCTGGAATGACAAAATGTGAAACTAACTTTTTAGAAACGGCACTAGCAAAGCTGACTGTATTATTGTTGGATGATAATCAGATCACTAATATCTCAGCTCTCTCAGGGATGACAAAGATGACATCCATTTGGGCTAATGATAATCAGATAAGTGACATCTCACCTCTCTCCGGGATGACAAAGCTAACCAGCCTGTATTTGCGCAATAATCAGATAACTGATATCTCGGTAATCTCCGGGATGACAAAACTGACACACTTAGGGTTGAGTTGGAATCAGATAAATGATATCTCGGTTCTATCCGACCTAACAAATCTCACTCGGTTGGAGTTGAACGATGCTCAGATAACTGATATCTCAGCTCTCACAGGGATGACAAAGATGACCACCCTGTATTTGTCTAATAACCAGATAACTGATATCTCGGTTCTCTCTGGGATGACAAAGCTGACCACCCTGTATTTGTCCAATAATCAGATCACTGATATCTCGGCTCTCTCAGAAATGACAAATCTCCAAATCCTGCACTTGGGTAATAATCCCTTGAACGAAGAGGCCTACACTATTTATCTGCAGATGATCCTCGCGAATAATCCGGGCATAGACCTGAACTATGATCCAAAACCATAGGGCAATTATCCGGCCAGTTAATCTTTATAAACTGTAAATAGTGTTGCGTACTCCTAAATTAAAGCGATTTATCGGCTGTTATGCAAATATTGCTTGCCATATAAACACACACCAATAAAATCTACGTTCCCGTAAATTATAACTGTATTAACTGCCGTGCTCCGGCCGGCTCTGCCCCGACGAGAGGAATAAGAATGCAAACTAAGATTGAACTTGAGCCGAAAGATACTATCGTTTTTATAGGCGACAGTATTACAGACGCCGGTCGGCTTGAGGCCTCCTACAGACCTTTCGGATATGGCTACGTGCATTTTGCCGCAAACTACCTGTTGGCAAAATATCCGGAATACAATCTCCACATTATCAATACTGGTATCAGCGGTAATACGATTCGTGATTTGAACGGGCGATGGGAAAACGATTGCCTCAATCACAAGCCGGATATTCTCAGCATCCTGATTGGAATAAATGATGTTTGGCGTCAGCATACCAACAGGCTGGACGAAGTGGTATTGCTCGACGAATATGAACTAACATACGAACGGTTACTTTCGCTTGTGAAAGAAAAATATGATTGCCAATTGGTATTGATGGAACCTTTTATGTTCTGTGACGATACTGAAAATCCAATGTACAAGACTCTAAAAGGATTTATCGCCGTAGTTCATAACTTGGCAAAAAAGTTTAATGCCGTATTAGTTCCTTTGCAGGAATCGATAGACAAAAAAATCAAACAAGTGCCGCCTGAGAAGTTCTCTGATGATATGATTCATCCTTACCTGTGGAAGCATGCATGGATTGCACAGCGCTGGCTTGAAACAACAAAGCTTTAATCTTAGTTCGGCGAAAAAAATTTTCTCTTCGTAGATGCAGTAACTATAAGGACTAAGAACAAGACAAAAAAATTCATTCAAAAAAAATAGATTTTGGTCTTTACACTTTATCTATTTGTCATAAACTTGCCGATACAGATTGTATGGGCTTGACCACTACATCTGGTTGAATTCCCGAGAGTTTCTCTATATGTTGTAGTGAAGTTTTTTCGCATGGAGGCGTATAGATGTCTTATAAATTTGACCCTGAGAACCCTTTCGAAACCGAGAAATCGAAAGCTGCCGTAAATGCATCTGATTCAAAGGGTTTGAAAATAGAACATTTCTTTTCTACACCCGGCGTACACCCCTTCGAACAGATCGATTGGGAAATACGTTCGGCAAAAATCTCAGGCGATAACGGACAAACAGTCTTCGAGCAGGATAACATCGAAGTGCCCACCTCATGGAGCCAATTGGCGACCAAAGTTGTCGCAAGCAAATATTTTTACGGCGATAATGATTCCGGCCAGCGGGAAAATTCGGTAAAGCAGCTTGTTCATCGTGTCTGTAAAGCAATCGCCGAAAGAGGCAGGAATGATGGTTACTTTGCCACTGAGCAAGATGCCGAGGTTTTTTACAACGAATTAACCTGGTTGTGTGTGAATCAATACGGATCATTTAACTCGCCTGTATGGTTCAATGTGGGCCTTTCTGATGTTTATGGCATCAATGGCAGCCGACATAATTTTCACTGGGATCCAGAGCGAAATGAAGCCGTTGCATGTGAAAATAGTTACGAATATCCTCAGGCCTCAGCCTGTTTTATCCAGTCGGTCAAGGATTCGATGGAAGACATAATGCGCCTGGCGACAAGTGAGGCCATGCTTTTCAAGCACGGCTCTGGTACAGGAACCGACCTGTCAACACTGAGAAGCAGCAAAGAGAAACTCTCCGGCGGAGGCAAACCATCGGGACCTTTGAGTTTTATGAGAGTTTACGACCAGATAGCGGCCGTGATAAAATCGGGCGGAAAAACCCGCAGGGCTGCAAAGATGCAATCGCTGAAAATCAATCATCCGGATATCAAAGAGTTCATTACTTCCAAGACCGAAGAGGAAAAAAAGGCATGGGCTCTTATAGAGGCCGGATACGACGGAGACTACAACAATCAGGCGTACAGCAGTGTAATGTTTCAGAACTCGAATCTTTCCGTTCGTGTAACCGATGAGTTCATGCAGGCGGTGGAAAAAGACGACTCATGGTCCACGTATACCGTAACTACAGGCGATAAAATCGGCGAGCATTCGGCGCGTGAGCTGATGGAGCTGATTTCAGAAGGCACAAGAATTTGCGGCGATCCGGGCCTGCAATACCACAGCACAATCAATCGCTGGCACACCTGCCCGAACTCCGGGCCGATTAACGCTTCGAATCCGTGCAGTGAATATATGTTCGTTGATGATTCGGCCTGTAATCTGGCTTCGCTGAACCTTATGAAGTTCCGCAAAGAGGACGGATCTTTCGATATCGAGGGATTTAAAAGAGCTATTCGTATTTTCATCATCGCTCAGGAGATTTTAGTTGATAACGGCAGCTATCCGGACAAAGCAATCGCCGTCAACAGCCATCTGTACCGTCCGCTCGGACTGGGTTTCGCCAATCTTGGCTCGTTAATGATGTCTCTGGCACTTCCGTATGATTCCGATCGGGCTCGGGCAATTTCCAGCTCTATCAGTGCTATTATGACTGGCACAGCCTATGTGGCAAGCTCTGAAATGGCATCACTGAAAGGGCCCTTTGAGGAATTTGAGAAAAATCGCGATGCGATGCTCAAAGTGATTAACATGCACCGCCAGCACGCTTGTGATATTCCGGAAGCTCATTGTCCGGACTACTTACGCAATACAGCCAAGGACGCATGGGATCAGGCATTTGACGCCGGTTCAAAAATCGGCTTCCGTAACGCTCAGGTAACCGTCCTTGCACCGACCGGTACGATTGGATTTATGATGGATTGCGACACGACGGGGATTGAGCCTGATATCGCACTGGTGAAGTATAAACTGCTCGCCGGCGGCGGAATGCTCAAGCTTGTCAATAAAACCGTGCCAATGGCTCTCGAAAGGCTCGGTTACAGCGCCGATGATATCAAATCAATCTGCGATTATATCGACGAAAATGAAACAATCGAAGAGGCGGAAAAACTCAATCAGAATCATCTGCCGGTCTTCGATTGCGCTTTTAAGCCGCGTAACGGCAAAAGGTGCATTCACTACCTGGCACATTTGAAAATGATGGCAGCGGTTCAGCCTTTTATCACAGGAGCCATCAGCAAAACCATCAACATGCCAAAGGAAAGTACGACCGAAGATATTACTGCCGCTTACATGGAAGGATGGAAGCTCGGCCTAAAAGCGGTCGCAATCTATCGCGATGGCTCAAAGAAGCTCCAGCCTGTCTCCACAAAGAAACATAAGGAGGCCAAGGCCACGGTAGAGGCACCTACGCCGGCAAGACCCTTCAGGCGTCGGCTCCCTGATACACGGCATAGTATCACACATAAATTTTCTGTTACAGGACATGAAGGCTACCTGACGGTGGGGCTATATGAGGATGGTCAGCCTGGTGAGTTGTTTATCACTATGGCCAAGGAGGGCAGCACCGTCGGTGGCCTCATGGATGTAATCGGCACCTGTACTTCAATGGCGCTTCAGTACGGCGTGCCTCTGATCACACTGGTCGACAAGTTCCGACACGCCCGATTTGAACCGTCAGGGATGACATCGAACAGAGATATTCCATTTGCGAAAAGTCTGATTGATTATATTTTCTGCTGGCTGGGTTGCCAGTTTATACCCGGCTATGCGGAAAAGAACACCCCCAATCGAGCGGCTGTATCAGGCACGCCGGAAAACAAAAATACAACAACCGCCAGAGAAGTAGTTGAAAAGACCAAAGACCTGGCGAAAAAAATTGCCGAGGCAAAAGCCGAGGTGAAAATCAAGCCTGAAGTGGTACTTAATAAAAAAACTGATTCCTCAGCCTCAAAACAACCAGCCAAACCGGTGCCTGCATCACTGGCAGAAAGAATCTCTAATCCGACGAATCGAGTTAGTGCTCTTGTAGGTTCTGTTGTCGCTGATGAGCCCGGACAATTGCAGTCTGAAGCCGATATTATGCAGCAATTCAGCGCTCAATTTGCCCATTTCCCGGATGACGCCCCCGCCTGCGATATTTGCGGCTCCATCACCGTCCGCAACGGCACATGCTACAAATGCTTCAACTGCGGAAACTCCATGGGCTGCTCATAATCAGTGTCTCATGAATCGTAAATCACAATCCGATTCGTTATTTATCTAAAAAATCTTCAAAAATCTCTCTCTAAAATAGTTTGACAACACCAACAAATCCTGTAGAATACTCCTTTTTAGGTAGTGAAAGAGAGTTTTTCTATGAAGAGCTTTATGGCAAAGAAAAATCAGGTCGAGCAGAAATGGCTGCTCGTGGACGCTGAAGGGGCGATTCTTGGCCGAATGGCCGCCAAAATCGCACCTATACTCATGGGTAAAAATAAGCCCACATATACGCCGCATGTCGATACGGGTGATTACGTGATTGTGGTAAACGCTGAGAAAATAAAAGTGACCGGCAAAAAGGCCCAAACAAAAGAATACGACTATTATACGCATCACCCAGGCGGACATAAATACGTCAGCTTTGCCGATATGATGGCAAAAAAGCCTGAGAAGGTAATTGAATTAGCGATCAGACGAATGCTGCCGAAGAACAAGCTCGGCAGACAAATGCTGAAAAAGTTAAAGGTTTATCGCGGCCCGGAGCATGA
>CAZFOQ010000202.1:0-5536 GCA_964520535.1 uncultured Pirellulales bacterium
CAATAAAATGCCAAAACAAACCCAATACAAACCCAAACAAACCCAATTTCAGAGGAAAAAAATGCTGCTGCGGGCGTTTTCAAGCGTGGCGGCCCGAATGCTTCAGCCGCGATGGGAGGATTTTAGTAAGACCTTGAAGATATCAAAAACCGTTACCAGGCCCTGCACTTTGCCTTGTTGGTCAACGACAGGTAAACACAACCTGCCGGCCTTGCATATATGTTCCATCATTGCCGGAAGCGCCGTCTCCGGCGTAACGGTGCAGGTAGGTTTGTTCATTACCCACTTGACCTTGATTTGAAGTGTAGCGTCATCCATTGGTCGGCGCCATTTGGAAAATGTCGGGCGCAAGTAGGGGCTAAGTGCTCCTGTTAAATCAGACTTCGATACAACACCTTCCGGTATTTTCCCTCGGCCTATCATCATATAGTCGCCGTTACGTTGTTGAATCGTTGCAAGGGCCTTCTGTACGCTATCGTCAGGGTCTCCCCAAATGACATTTATCTGCATAATGTCTTTTGCACATAAGGCCAACGAAGCGTCTTCACTACCAAGCGGCAACTTTTCAGCCATGACGGATGGAGTCGGCTCGCCCGGAAGAACAGCAGAGGAGCGGGTCATTTTTTGAATGGCTCCGGAAATGGGACGCTTTTCACTCTTGTCCGCCTCAGCCGTCAGAGGCGCTTTCACATTAACATCATCGCTCTTCTGCTCTGCGGCTGCTTCGGTTTTCTCCTCCGGGGCAGCTTTGGGCTCCTCCGCAGCAACTGCAGGGCGCTCCTGCTCTGTGGCAACCTCGGGCTGTCCCTCTGTGGCAGCCTCAGGCTTCCGGTCTACAGCATCTTCGGGGTCTTGTTGTGCGGCACTTTTATCTGCAGCGATGGCTTCTTTAGCTGCCGACTCTGCTTTCTCAGCAGTAGCGTCCCCCTCAGTTGGGGCTGCTTCTTTAGTATTTTTTTCAGCCTTGGTTTTCTCCTCAGCGGCCTTTTCATCTGCAGGCTCTTGCGGTTTAGATTTCTCCACCCCCTCACTGACGTTCGGGGCTCTGCTTTCGGCCTCCTCCTCACTAACGTTCGGGGCACCGCTTTCGGCTTCGTCCACGGCCTCGCTGACGTTTGGGGCTTTGCTTTCGGCCTCTTTCACCCCCTCACTGACGTTCGTGGTTTTGCTTTCAGCATCTTCCACAGCCTCACTAACGTTCGGGGCTTTGCTTTCGGCCTCTTTCACCCCCTCACTGACGTTCGTGGTTTTGCTTTCAGCATCTTCCACAGCCTCGTTGGCGTTCTGGGCTTTGCTTTCAGCATCTTCCGCAGCCTCACTGGCGTTCTGGGCCTTGCTTCCGGCTTTAGATTTGCCGGCAAGGATTGCTTTTGGGAAAATGATGCCGCACTTGAAGGTTGGACAAGGTCCAACTGTCATCTCGTATGGAACAAACATCAATTCTTCATCGCCGGCCAAGCCTATCTTTTTCTCAGAATCATCCCACGGGCTTCCGATAAAAGTATTGGTTTGTACGAATCGGTCGTGGCCATCCAATTCTTTTTGGAAGACCCTGTCCCACGCGCCGACCAGCGCATCGCCTACTTCCGTTAATATATTACCGAGCTGCCCTGCCTTTTCGAGTGAGGCGGATTCTATGTTTTCCAGTATCATCTGCTCGGGATGCATAGCAACAACACCGGCCAGAATAAATAGTCCCTGCCGGTCGAACACTAATTGGAAAGTGCCGTCCAGCTCACCTTCAGCCTTGACAGAGTAGACGACTATGAAGTCCTTAAAGCGTGTTTTAAGACCTATGACCGTTTCCGGGCCCACTTGCTGCCGACTACAAACCATATCCACGCTGAACATGCCGGAGATATCGCCACAAAAGGTCTTAAATGATTTCTCTGCTAATTCTATGACTCGTGATTCAAGTTCTGTTTGGGAGGGCGCCATTAGATGAGCCTAATTATTTAGCCTGTTTGATGGTTCCCAAACGCATCTTATCGCGTTTGAGGTCTCCGAACACTATCTGGAACTTTCTATGTATAATAACAATACGCCTGTAACACATTCGTCTTCGATATACTATCCCCTATTATTCTCGATATCTTTTGGCGTTACTTTAAGAATTTTTTCTATATATTTAGATTCCTTTCGTCAGCAAATGCGTAAAAAGCCGATTTAATTGAAGCTCGAAAGGCTTTTTCCCGCTACAAAATCGTCTTTTTTTTAATCTTTGATTCGAATCTTTGATATTGAAGCTGGCTTCTGCCGATAAATGAAGAAGGATTTTGCCGCCGAAAGCGGGCCCCGTTAGAGCTTTTTGCCGTGGTGCCTCTAACAAGGTGGGGTAGAAAGGAGATAATTCGATGAGAAGCAAGAATTTATTGGCCGTTGCCGCAGGCCTGGCTGCCTGCGTACTGGTGGTTTTGTCTTCCAAGTCAATTCAAGGCGGGCAAAAAAAGTATGAACTCCGACCGCAAGTTACCATACCAGAATACAGAACCGATGCAGCGCGTGCCATAGATGCCTATGAGCGTCTGATGAACCGGTATATGGGCCTGACCGAAAGGAATTTAATCAGGATTGAAACAAACCTGGGTAATATTGTTAAAAAATTAGATTCCATCGACCGTAAATTAACCGAGCTTTCCGCAAGAATGACAAGAATCGAAAAGGCGCTTGGCGCCGGTCAGGCCAAACCACCGGTTGAGGGCGTGCTCCAACACAAAAAAGAGCGTTTGGCGCCCCAGAAAAAACGCGATAAGGAACTTTTGCCATCTTCTTAGGATATTTTGATGTCCAAAAAACATGCTGCTAAAAAGGGGGAGGACACGATGCCCAAGGCAAAAGACGTTATGACAAAAGATGTAATCAGTGTAACAAAAGAGACCACGATATATGAGGCGATGGAGCTTCTGCTAAAAAACCAAATTACGGGTATGCCCGTCGTCGCCGATGATATGAGCCTGGTAGGGATTATTACGGAGAAGGATTGCCTGCGGTTATTCTACGCCGATGAAGATGAAAAAAATAAAACAGTCGGGCATTTTATGACGCAACCTGCAGTTCACTATAACGAAGATGACAGCCTGCAGAGTGTTTGTGATTTTATGATGATTAATTATTTCAGAAGGATTCCGGTCACATCAAAGAACGGACAAGTAGTCGGCATTCTCAGCAGACCAGATGTAATCGAACACATTCTTCAGCTAAGACGTGATGAAAAGGTCCATGCCGGCTGAGAAAACAGGATGAAAACCACCGCAGACAATTTGCCTGCCCGCCAACTAAAAATCAATCCGTATATTTCACGGTTTTTTTGCCACGAAAAAATTAACCGCAGAGCACACCGAGAGCACAGAGAGTTTTTAGACAGGATGATAGGGTAAGGTGGATTGAACTGTTTTCGGAAAAGAAGTAAAAAAATTTTCAAATATCCATATTTACCCCGATTGACAAATCTGCGGAATTGTGGTACACAGCGCTTTTAGCAATTCTGAGAGAGTTTCTTTGCTGTTTTGTGCGAGTGTGGGCCGTTTTTTTTGGCGAAAATCGGCTGGAAAATGAGGTATGGCGGGTAGGAGGCATAAAGACAGAGGACAGAGGGCAGAAGACAGAGCGCGGAGGACAAAAAAATTGTCAAAAATTAGAAAAAATCCTTGCAAAGACGATTGCTCCTGTGTTACAATAAGGAAAATTAAGAAGCGAAGGCAGTCAAAAATTATCATAATCTTTTTGTTGCCATCATAAACTTGTATTCTATTTCATACCGAACCTGCCTTCCAAAGCCAGTAGTTTCTTTATTTGGCGTCCTGCGCGCGTTGCTCAGGGTGTTAGAAGAAGAATCCAGGTACAAAAGATGCGGAATTTGGGAGATAGATTGAGCATATCAATGTGCAACAAACTTCGCTTGCGCGAAACGGGTGCAGGTGCGTTGGCTGTACGGTCATAATATATTTATCAAAAGTTTTTGAAAGGGCGAAAAAATGAAACACAAAATCATACCAATAATGGCAGTGGTAATGTGGGTACTATGCTTTTTTGCATTACCGGCGCAGGCCAAATATGGCGGGGGTACGGGAGAGCCGAATGACCCATATCGGATTTATACGGCGGCTCAGATGAATGAGATTGGGCTGAGTGGGAATTGGGATGACCGGGACAAGTGCTTTAAGCTGATGGAGGATATTGATCTTGGTGGGTATACGGGGGAGGAGTTCAATATCATTGGATACTGGGTAGGTTGGGGTTCTCCTGACAATAGACCCTTCACCGGCGTTTTTGACGGCAACAACCATATAATCTCAAACTTTACATACACTTCTGCAGGAACTAACTTCATAGGACTCTTCAGCTACGTTAACGATCCTAATGCAGTAATCAAAGATTTAGGATTGATTGACCCTAATGTTGATGCGGGGACGGGAAGCTATGTTGGTTCGCTGGTCGGAGTGATATGGAATGGAACGGTCGCCAACTGTTACGTTGAGGGCGGTAGTGTTGCGGGGAGCTTTGAAGTCGGCGGACTGGTGGGATGGAATTATGAGGGCACAATCAGCAATTGCTATTCAAAAGGCCACATTTCGGGTGATTATTCTGTCGGCGGCTTGGTGGGACAAGATGGCTCGTGTAGTCCGTTGGAGTGCTTCGGTGGTACGATATCCAACTGCTATTCGACCGGCAGCGTTACGGGGGGTGGGCGTGTCGGCGGACTGGTGGGAGATAATAGGGGCACAATCACCAACTGCTATTCGACCGGCAGCATTACGGGAGAGCGATTGGTCGGCGGACTGGTGGGAGAGAATATAGGCACAATCACGAACTCCTATTCTACCGGCAACGTTACGGGAAATAACAGCGTCGGTGGGCTTGCGGGCAAAAATCACTGGGGGCTGGATGTATCGGTGCCCGGCACAATTACCAACTGCTATGCGACGGGCCCGGTTATAGGAGGAAATAACAGTATCGGCGGGCTTGTCGGAGAAAATTGGGCCAATATCACGATGTGCTATTCGGACAGCAACGTTATTGGAAAAACCTCAGTCGGGGGCCTGGTGGGAAACCATTGCGTTATGGTCGTCGCAAACTGTTATGCCACGGGCGATGTTAACGGGATTGATGCTGTTGGTGGTTTGGTCGGAACAAACGGCATATTATATGGAGACGGCAGTGGCTGGAGTGGCACAGTTATTAGTTGCTATTCGACCGACAGCGTTATGGGAGACTTGAATGATGGTGGATTGATAGGCATAAACGAACTGGATTCAATTGTTCTAAACTCATTCTGGGATGTCAACACCAGCGGACAGACGAGCAGTGCCGGTGGAACGGGTTTGCCAACAGCCCAGATGCAGATGCAGGTTACCTTTATGGACGCCGGGTGGGACTTTGTGGGAGAAAGAATAAATGGTAGCGAAGACATCTGGATGATGACCTGTGAGGGAATGAGCTATCCAAAGTTGAACTGGTGGCAGTCGGTACTGGGAGATTATTTCTGTCCGGATGGCGTAGATATGATTGATATGGAGCATCTGGCACTTCATTGGCT
>CAZFOQ010000203.1:0-5504 GCA_964520535.1 uncultured Pirellulales bacterium
CCGAATCACTGGCATTCGCTGGTGACGGTATTGGCCTGCCAGGCCGGCAAGGATGTCTATATCGAAAAGCCGGTATCGCATGAAATATGGGAAGGGCGAAAGATGGTTGAGGCCGCCCGTAAGTACAACAAAATCGTTCAAACCGGCACACAAAAGCGTTCTTCCAGGGCTCATAAGGAAGCTTTTGAGTGGATTCATGCCGGCAATATCGGTGCGATCAAATGGGTCCGTGGTTTTTGCTACAAATACCGCGGCACAGGCAGCAATGGGATTGTTAATGCCACAAACGGACCAAATCCACTTCCCGATAGCGTAGACTATAATCTATGGTGTGGCCCTGCCGAAATGGTACCGCTGCAACGAGAAAAATTACACTACAAATGGCACTGGGTCTGGAACACCGGAAATGGTGACATCGGCAACCAGGGAGTTCACGAAATGGACCTTGCCCGCTGGGCATTGGGCGATAATGCAAAGGCCCTTCCTCCGGCTGTATGTAGTATTGGCGGCAGATTCGGAGTCGATGATGCCGGCGAAACACCGAATACGTTTATTTCCTTCTTTGACTACAAGCCGGCTCCATTGATTTTCGAGGTTCGCGGATTGCGTACTGCTAAGGGGGCCAGACGGATGGATACTTACCCCGGCACCAGTGTCGACATTGGTATTGTCGTACAATGCGAAGAAGGCTATTGGGCCGCACGTGACGCCGGAGGATGGGTCTTTGATAACGACGGCAACAGAATCAAACAGTTTGCCGGCGGTGGCGGCGGAAACCACTATCAGAACTTCATCGATGCCGTTCGCAGTCGGAAAGTCGAAGACCTCAACGCCGACATCGAAAAGGGACATATTTCCAGTGCTCTCTGCCACATGGGTAACATCTCCTATAGAATCGGGCAGCAAAAATCCCCCGAGGAAATAAAAGAGGCCATCAAGGTCAACACCGACATGACGGATTCATTTGAGCGCCTTCAAGAACATCTCTGGGCCAACTGGATCGATTTATCAACAACCAAGGCAACTATGGGCCCGATGCTGACCATGGATCCCAAAACGGAGAAGTTTACCGGCGAATATAGTGAATGGGCGAATATGTATATCAAGCGAAACTACCGTGAACCTTTTGTCGTGCCGGAGCAAGTTTAATGAAGTTCGCTCTTTGCAATGAAATGTTCGAAGGCCGGCCGATGGCCGAGGTTTGCCCGATTGCAAAACAATTGGGATACGACGGTATCGAGATAGCTCCATTTACGCTTTCGGCTTCGGCCGAAGATATATCGACAGGGCTGCGAAAAGAAACTCGGCGGATTATTGCAGATAACGGTCTCGAAACCGTCGGGCTGCACTGGCTCTTCGCCGGTCCTTCCGGTCTGCATCTGACAACCAACGACCAAAAAACATGGGGCAGGACAAGGGATTACCTGTCCTGCCTCCTGGATTTATGCAGCGACCTCGGCGGTAAAGTCTTAGTGCTCGGCTCGCCGAAACAGCGAAGCCTCCTGCCCGGGCAAACCTTCGAACAGGCATGGAACAGAGCGGCGGATTTGCTCGAATCCGTTCTGGATAAGGCAGGTGACATGGACCTGACCATCTGCCTTGAGCCGCTATCACCCGTTGAGACCGATTTTATCAATACCGTCGAACAGGGGATGAAAATGGTTCGTCAAATCAACCATCCCGGCCTCAAAATCCATCTCGACGTCAAAGCCATGTGTTCGGAGCCGACGCCCGTGCCGGATATTATCCGTTCGGTTAGGGCAGAGGATATCGGTCATTTTCACGTCAACGACACAAATCTATACGGCCCTGGAATGGGAAAGGTGGATTACGGCCCCATTGCCGAGGCCGTACGCGATATCGGCTGGTATAAGTGGCTTTCCGTCGAGGTCTTCAAATACGACCCGGACCCGGAAACCATTGCCCGCAAGAGCATCGAGTATCTGCGATCATTTTTTTCTTAACACCAAAAAAAGTCGAATAATACACATCTTTACTCAGGCACCAAGCAAAGGCCAATTTAAACACACTCATAAATTCCTTGCTAAATCGGAAACTGTCAATATAATGTGTATTTTCGTATTTTTGCCGACAATTCCAGGGCATTGGATAAAGAAAATCATTATTTCCGTAAGACATAAAAGGAGATGAAATTATGGCGTTAAAAATTTATTACGAGAAAGATGCTCCGATAGACGCTCTTAAGGGCAAAAAGGTAGCAGTCATCGGTTACGGCAGTCAGGGCCATGCTCATAGCCTGAATCTGCGCGATAGCGGCATAGAAATCGCCGTGGCAGAGTTGGAAGGTACCGACAATTACAAACTCGCTATCAAGCATGGTTTTACACCTACCGATATTAAAACAGCTATGAATGGAGCGGCACTGGTCATTGTAACTGTGCCTGATGAGATTCAGGCAAAAGTTTATGCCGGTCAAATTGCACCAAATCTGGCAGCAGGCCAGACGCTCGGTTTTTGCCACGGCTTTAATATTCATTTCAAGTATATTGTACCGCCGGATGATGTTAACGTCGTGATGATTGCTCCCAAGGGACCGGGACATCTGGTTCGCAGCGAGTTCGAAAAAGGCGGCGGCGTGCCGAACCTTGTAGCCGTCCAGCAGGATGCAACCGGCGATGCAAAGCAAATTGCCCTTGCCTGGGCCAATGGCATCGGCGGCGCCAGAGCCGGTATTATCGAGACGACTTACAAGGAAGAAACTGAAACAGACCTCTTCGGCGAGCAATGTGTCTTATGCGGCGGCCTTACGGCACTGATTAAAGCCGGTTTCGAAACGCTCGTCGAGGCCGGATACCAGCCTGAGATCGCCTATTTCGAATGTATGCACGAGGTAAAACTCATCGTTGACCTGATGTATCAGGGCGGGATGAGCTATATGAGATACAGCATATCCAACACCGCCGAGTACGGCGATTTGACCCGCGGACCAAGGATAATTCCCGCCCAGACCAAAGCTGAGATGAAAAAAATCCTCTCGGAGATTACCTCCGGCGAATTCGTCAAAGAGTGGGTCAATGAATATAACTCCGGGCTTAAAAAGTTCAACGAACTATACGATAAAGACCACGGCAGCAAGCTGGAAAATGTCGGCAGAGATTTACGTAAGATGATGAAGTGGATCGATTCGAAAGAAGTCTAATCGCTATTTTGCACGAACCTGTATGAAAACCCTCAATGTCATTCTAAACGAAAATAGCCTTTAGCCCTGAGCATAGTCGAAGGAGTAGCGCAGTGAAGAATCTCTCTTTTATACTCACATCCCAGATGCTTCGTTTCACTCAGCATGACAAGAATAAGAAATACAAGTTCTCACACATGTTCTGACAAGAGCCTGTGATTCAGGAAGGGTTGACATGGCGCGGATTTCGAAAAATACAAAGGGCAGAATAGCGTCTCTTTGGTGCTTTCTTGCCGTCTTTCTCCTGAGCACTTTGGCAGGTAGCTGCTCGATTCTACCGTTCTCGGGAAAGCGGCAAAAACTTTCGTATGAAAAATTAGCCGCTCCTTACGACGAGATAATCCTGAAAGAAAGCCTCACTCTTGATGTGCTGCCTAAGATTCAAAGATCCGAAACTGAACTTGGCCCCCTCCATGCAGGAACCGAATTACTCAGCAAAGGTCAGAATACCGTTGCCTCATTAGGCCAGAGTAAAGACGGCTATATAACCTGGTTTAATATGTTTACATTCCATGAATACCGGCTCAATGTCATACGTAAGTCCTTCTTCGTGGTCAATGACAAAGAGACAAGTCTGGGTAGCCGGACCACCCGAAGTCTCAGGTTTGACTGCGAAATGGTGCTTCCCGTAGAAATGCTTACTAAGCGATATATATCCGAAATCTCCAGACAAATCGACATACTCAAACACGTTATATCAACTATAAAGAATGACATCGACGAGATTAGTGCCGGTACAGAAACTTCGGGTCAGAGCAATCAGATGCTCAGTGTCTGCGGCATGCTCTTAAATCAGACATTCGAGACAACTCTGCGCAAACTTGAATCCTCACCCGTTCTGGCAACAAGACTGAACGAATCCGGCGGAGTCCGCTTCGATCATATCAGTTTCAACCAGGGCACAATCCAAATGACGGTCGAAGGAGATATCATCACCATCCACATCCGCCTTGGCGCACTGGCCGATACAATATAAATAAAAATCGAGTGTAGGGACTAATTCCGCCTCTCTGCCATCATTCGTCCATCGTCAACTTATCCATCTTCACTCGTTCTTCGAACCTATCCTCTGTCTATTCTGCCCTCGGTTAAAAGATCATGTTGAATGTAGCAAGCTTAACAATTGCTATTTGTGTGTGGTGTCATGAAAATAACCAGCGTCTATTTTTTACTTTATTACTTTGGTTCGATCCTTTCCGCGTGTAATAAATTTTTATGTTGGATTGTATGATTGAAGTGTGTTATCATATTCACGTAAGGCAAATGTAAATTGGATATGGGCAATATTAGGTGACCTTTACGATGCAGTTCGAGTGGGACCCGAAAAAAGCCAGATTGAACCTCAGGAAGCATAAGGTATCCTTTGAAGAAGCGGTAACAGTGTTCTATGATCCGCTATCAGCAACATTCGATGATGCAGATCACTCCGTTGCAGAGCAGAGGTTTATAACCGTTGGCTTCTCTTCTCAGGGTCGTCTGCTTGTTGTGTCCCATACTGAAAGAGGCAAAGCTTTGCGCATTATCAGCGCTCGGCGCGCGACTGCGCACGAAAGGAAGAAACATGAAAACGAAACATAATAATAATCGTAATGACTTGCGTCCTGAATACGATTTTGATTATTCGAAAGCCGTCCGTGGCAAGTACTGTAAACGATTGTTAAAGGAAGGAGCTAATGTGGTAATCCTTGAGCCGGATGTGGCCAAAGCTTTTAGCGATTCGGCGACTGTGAACAAGGCTCTAAGATCGCTCCTCGATTTTTCACGCTCGACGCAGCACCTGACAAAGCGTTCGGTCGCACGTAAGAAAAAGACTGCACACCGTTAAGCGTTCTGGTTTGCAGGAGTCCGGTGCATTGACACACGACATACGAATAATGACAAGTGCTAATTAAGCATGGTGTCAAGAAAATAACCGGTGACTGTCCCCCTAGTTTCCATATTTTATAGAAGAATTTTAGTTGGATAAAGCATGGCCGATGATCCAAAAAAATTTATAAGTCTGGATGACGAATTACGTACCTCATGTAGATTGATTGAGTTGGGTTTGGGGAAGCTACAATGTATAAATATGGCAAAAGATTTTTATCATCTACCCTTCCAACTTCTTAGTAGTGGTTTAGAACGTTTAATGAAATGCTATATATGTCTAACCTATGAAGCAAAAGAAAGAAAATTCCCTGACCATCAATACTTGAGTAAGAATTTTGGGCATGACTTATCTAAATTAAAAAAGGAAATATCCGAAAAATAGAGACTGTAGCATCATTACAGAGTTTCCTTCTATCCTGCTTTTCGTTTTTCACCG
>CAZFOQ010000204.1:0-5503 GCA_964520535.1 uncultured Pirellulales bacterium
GACACAAGGTATATTCCTTGTCGTAACAGGTTATTGGTAGATGACTGTACAAAATGTGTTCATGAAGAAATAGTGATCAATTAAATAAATAAAGTAATAATTTTTACTAATGAAAATAAAATTATCAAGCTTTATATAAAGTGTTGAAAGAAAATAAAAAAATTGTAATATAGTTGAATTTAGGACTTTTATCGAGCGTGTATTCAATTCAAAATCGTATATAAAGCTCTGTTGAGCAGAAATTTTGGCGCTACAAAGTGTGAAAAATAACCTCTATAAGAAATTAGAAAATTATATGTAATAAATACACTGTGTTAACTTTCTTAAAAATTATTGTTAGGAGATAATATCATGATCAGGTTTTCCTCAAACGGCAGAGGTGTTATTTTCTTTCTTCTTCTGTTTGTATTTAGTGACATTATGTTAGTGACTAAACCGATATTCGGTTCATATCCTGGGGGAAGGGCGGGAGGGGGTGTGAGTCCCTCGACAATTTCTGCTTACGAAGATCGGCGGGCTATAGAGGCTTACGAACAAAGAAATGCTCAAATTGATTCCAGGAAAATAGACTATATAACGTCAAATCATAATAATGCGGCTCTGCTTTATTATCAGGCATTTTTGCTTCTACCTGAATCGGATGAGGCCATATACGAAAAGATTAAAGCTGTATGCAAGGGCGCCGAGCCGGACAAACAGGTAAAAATATTCCTCGGAAAATATTTACCGACAATTAAATTGTTTGAAGCAGCCTCGCAAATACCGGACTGTACTTGGGGACTCCTGTCTGAAGAAAAAATAAGCAGTGCCTTTTTGAATCGAAATGCAGTTAATCTTAGTTACATTGTTGCGACAGATGCCCGGATACTCTCTGCAGATGGTCATTACCGTGCAGCTTTGGAGCAGTCCCTTAGATTACGACAATTTTCCAGTCATCTCAGCCATATATCACAATTAGGTGTGTCCTCTTGGGAAGCCAATGGATATGCACTCAGTACGATTAACTTTGTGCTTGGTGAAATGCCGCCTGATGTGGACACTCTTGAGTGGTTGAGAGGCCGGCTTTCTGTAGTTCAAGTGGAAACAGAGCCTCTGGATGCCTTTTTAAATAGCCTTTTAGATACAATTTTAAAAGAGATAATAAATTCTTCCCAGGCACATTATGAAGAAACTCATCTTAATGATGTCGAGGCAACACAAAATCTTTTTGGATCATTTTTCGCTATATTGGATAGTGAAATGAATGCAGAACAAAAACTTGCCGAAATGCAGAAAATTAAAATTGCTAATAAGTATCCTGATAATCCATTAATGAATATATCTGATGACTTGCTAAAAGAGATTAATTCTATAATGGGCGCTGAAATGGCTCAGGAAGACATGCTTACTGAATTGAAAGATGTTATCAATAAAAACGTCTCTAATGAAGAGGCTGCTGAATTGATCTATAATTACTTCAAAAGACAGTGTGACGTCAATAAAATAATACTTAGTGACGTGTCTCAGGATCACAAAATTATAGACAAGATTATAGAAATAAAGAAACTACGTCACGAAATGTCGGAAGCAGAGAAGTTGGCAGATATATTGATGTTTCCTTATCCTTTGGATTTGAAGATTACTAATATATTCGAAATTCAAATTGAACAGATGTCTATTGTAAACAGTACAAAGGCTGCCATTGAACTTTATATTATATTGGCTAAGACAGGAAAGTTGCCTACGGAACTGCCTGATTATCTGCCCAAAGATCCTTATACTAACAAGAAATTCGTTTATGAGATAACCGATGACGGTTTTGTACTAAGCTGCCAAAGCGATGAATTCGAGCGAGGAAAAGAACGTTTCTCTTTCAAAATCCAAAAGCAAAGTAAATAAAGTTAGGATAGTTTGTTCACTTTCGACAATCACGATCCCAAAGGCAGCATTATTCTTCAAGGAGCTATGCCTTTGCATCGTAAATCTAAATATCTAATTTCGAAACTCTAAACAATAACAAATGTCCTAAATTCGAATTGCACAAACAAGATGTTTTGAGATTAAAGCTTTGGAATTTTAGATTTGTTTAGGATTTCGGATTTCGTGCTTCTTATTTCTTATAAAATACTTTTATAAGTTCGATGGCACCGTCAAATTCATAAGCTTGTGGCCAAGCTAAACCTGGGATGAGCGAGGAAAGAATATTTTATGACAAATTCGAATAATACAATCAGGGGATGAAAATGAATTAACAAGGCTTGGTTTTACAAGCAATCAGGTTGCCGGCAAAATGTCGGAAATCACTAACATTGCAAAATGCGGCCTGGGAACCTGGGTACGAGTAGATAATAATCTGGAAGCTAAAACAGATGAAGCCAGAGGATTTTTGCCATGCCCCTGGCCGCACATCGGGAGATTTGCAAAAAGAGTTACAATAGTCAGACGAATCAATACAAGTGACACTATCAAATGGTCGGATCTGAATATCCATTTAATTGGCGAACACGGTTTCTTCCAGAGAAGAGGCTCAACCTTTAGGGTCGAACCTAAAAATCTAATAGAGATGATATTCTAATGCGCTGCTCGCATAAGCTGCAATGGTCAAAACTTACTCGGCAGGTGATGGACTTGCAGCGAGCCAGTTATCCGGATCGTTGCCGTAATCGGGAAGAACTTTACGAGCAAAGGATTGGCCGTCACCATCCGCCTGACTCGGCCAGAGGTCCACTCCGCCGGGACAATCCTCCGGATGGGAACCATCGCTATAATTGATCCTATCGACACGAATGTAGAAACCATTATCAGAGCCATCCAACCCACCGGGCATCGAAAGCTCTACACTCTCACCGGCGTTATTTAAACTGCCATCAAAGGGACCAAAAATATTCTCAACAGGAACTTCCGGATAACGCCAGGAAAATGCCGCAGGATGCTTGGCCACTAACAAATATCCGCCGGCAGGAATTGTCACAGGCTCTTCTTTGGGAAAAGTAAAGTCAATACCATCGGTGAACTTCCACGCTAAGCCCATTGCATTGCTGTATAACGTCACCGGCTCAGAACTGATATTGCAAAGCTCAATATATTCATACTGGTCATCTGTATAAGAGCCACCAACCGGCCAGTCCGGATTGTACATAATCTCACTGATAACCACAGGACCCACTTTGGGATAAGCGTTAGCGGCACCATCTGTAGTTTGTGACATCGCAACAAAATTGTAATTACCGGTACTGCTCTTGAAGTAACGGCCGAATGATACTCCCGTTTCAGAAGCGCCGAAATCTTCCACATCACGATAGCCGGTCAAAAGACCATCCTGACCAGAGCTCATATAGAGACGCTCACCATCCTCGCTCAGAGCAAAACCGGTGAGACTGCCGGGATCACCCTGATTATCAAAATGTTGATCCTCATAGAATACCATATACCCATACGGAGCAATGGACGTCCCGGTGGCAATCCTGTATTTGGTCAGAATGGAATTACTATCGCTGAGGAACCAGCCGCCAATATTAATAGCGGCATCAGTGGTATTATATAATTCAATCCAGTCAGGGGCGTCGGCGTGTGAATGGGCCAACAGCTCGTTAATAACCACAGAGCCGGGATTGGGAACAATGCCGCTATCGTCCCAGCCGGGGGAGCCGCTGGTATGTGCACTTGGACGCCATGAATCTTTATCATCCCAACTATTCGGGTCGGGATTTGTAGGATCTATTACAGTTAGGGAAAAGCCATCGCCATCGGTTAACGAACGCCAGCCGTCTTTGTAACTGAATTCCAGAATGGTCTGACCGATAGCATCTTCGAGCCGGATTTTTTCGCCGGCATTGTTCAATTTGCCGGTATATTCGCCGGCGATATTAGCTTCTCCGCCATATCGGTCTTCGAAGGCATCAATATCCTGGACTACTAAGACAAATTCGCCGGGTGCAAGTTCAAGGCTGGGGAAGGTAAAATCGATGCCGTTTGTGAATTTGAACAGATTCAAATTGATTGTTTCTGCTCCGATGTTCGTTAGTTCAATATATTCCTCGTTTGGATCGTTAGAATTTTCCGGATGATACATAATCTCGGTGATACGCAGATTCTCCACTACCGGGCCTACGGCATAAGTTGCCTCATTAAGCGCACTCCATGTATTACCGCTGAGTACCCTGGCCTTGACATGGGTGCTCTCGGTTAATGTAATCGGTCCGGTGTATTCCAGGACACCGGCCGGGATGTCTACATCTGAAGAGGAGCTGTCTTCATAGGCAACCAGTTCAGTGGAAATAAGAAAGTCTGAACTTGTGGCCGAAGCATTCAGGCCATGTATAGCTAATATATTGTTGCCGGAATTTAGCACATCAATATCAGCAGATATATCGATATCCTCAAAGTTGACAGCCTCGGAGTCGGAGTGGATCGTATCGGCATTGGAGTTCCAGTTTGGCGTGCCGATAAAATTACGCCGAGCAACTTCTGCGCCGTTGAGATAAGTGATAAAGCCGTCATCGTAACGAACTTTAAGTTTCATTGAATCAAACTGGTCCGGATCCTGGATTAAGTTAAAGGGTATCCGTATATAACAACTGGTTTGGTCCCGGTACATTTGATCATACAGGTCGATTCCGATATAGTTTTCATAACCACTGTTGTCCTCGTAACCAATCCCCCCTGTGCCGGAAATCCAGGTCATGTCGTTGAAATAACTGCCGCCCTTCCAGTTATTACTAACGGAGCCGGTTGGAACAAGGACTCGCTTAGAGGCACCCTCATCAACCAGTGTAGTACTCATGCTGTCACCAGATGTTCCAGGTAATCGCGGGTCGGAGCCATCAAGTGTATAAAATATCGTGCCTGTGTCAGAATTCACCGAGAACAAGCTGTTTTTTGCAACTTGGCCACCATGTTTATAGGAGCCGTTGATAAGAAAAACCAGTGCATCTATGCCCGGGTACAGGTCACGGGCACGAAACTGTTCGATCACCTTGTTTGTTCGGACAGGAAAGTATTCGTTGAGTAACCAATCTCTCTCGGGAATCCAGAAATCATTTTTTGTATACAAGTAGTACGGACTGGAACTATACCGGTGTACATCTCTCCGGTAATCACCCCATCGTGCGGACTCTGCAATGACAGCCAATTCTATCTCTTTGGCCCGTTGCATCCATCGTTCTTTAGCGAATTGAGGTGTTAAGGCACCACTGTTAAAGCTATGAAGCTGGATTCTGTCTGCAAAGAGAAGACGGAAGTCTGCATTCTCGCGCAGCTTTTGATATAATCCGCTGGGACAATTAAAATTGTTCATATTAATCATATTGTGGTTAACGTTTTCCAGGATATGTTCTGCGTCCCAACTGTAGAATTGATATCCTTTGCCGGGATTAACTCTACTGCGTACCGCAATCCAATTGTGGTGATCCCAGTCTGTATTACCCCCATAAAAATTCAGGATCATATAATCGATTAGATTTACGACATCAACTAGTGCTCTGTCGCACATAACGTGATGTCATACAGGCTTTTTTGCCGATAT
>CAZFOQ010000205.1:0-5476 GCA_964520535.1 uncultured Pirellulales bacterium
GTCAAGTGATTTATTACCTTATATTTCCGATTTGAGTTCTTTGAGCTTTTCTCTATGACTTTTGAGTATTTCCTCTAACTCAAAGGTCTTTATCGTTCTTCTTGTCTGGCTCTCCTTGAGCTTGGTCTGTAAATAACCATACCGAGCGGGAAATCTTTTAGCAAACCAAATTCCCGAAGCGGTCGGGTTTGAGTGCCACCATCTATGACAACCATTACACAAAACAAAACTATTGAGTAAATCCCATCTCAGAAGAAAACCCTTATTTCGTGATAATACATGCGACCAATGACAACCTTGTGGATGAGGTCTGGATCCGCATTTCTGGCATTGTCTCATATCCCTGAGCTTGATTATCTCAGCAGTAACCCTATCAAGTGCCCTGATTAACTTACTGCGTGGATCTGTGCCTTTTCTACGCTTCATATTACTCCTTCCACTTTTTCACGGTATATATTGTATCGTTCATCGGCCTCAAATCTTATCTTTACTTTATTCTCCAGCTTTTTGTAAGGAAATATAGTTATAATGATTTCCCCTGTTTTTTTGTCTTTGATTATGATTTTTTCTTTCCCATTGTTTGCAATACACAAAGCCATTTTCAAACTCCTTTTATCAGTTCAAGTAAATCATGTCTTTTTGCTCTCTGATTATACCATAACCTCAAGTCCTTAACAGGTGGTTTTATAATTTTGACGTTCCAGTTCCTTTTGAGTCTATCGTGTAATTTCCGAGCGCCTTCCTGTCCCGGATACCACCATGAGCCATCGTTCCGCTTTTTTGGCAGGTCATTATCCGAGACGATGATAACCTGAGAATAGGAATGTTTTCTCAGGAATGTCCTGATATCCTGGTAGCCAGTACTACATGAGGCCCTGCCGATTGAATCAAATCCCATTTCAGTACCAGCTATCGGATCGGTGCAACCCTCACAAATCAATAGTGGGCTTTCCCCGGTCAATCCTGTGGGAACAAAAAGACCATTTTGTGAGCCTTTTATAGACCACTTATCGCCATTTGCCGCCCGGATTCTGATTCCACATAATCGCCCTGAGCCTGTCCACATAGGAAAAGTAAACGCCGGTATGTGATGAGGATAATAGCCAACAAAGTATCGAGCCATTACCATAGTTGATAAGCCGAGTTCCTCATGGATTATCGACCAGTGAACCCTCGTCATCAAATAACAATGTTCGAGCATTTTTTTGTGCCATTCTTTGGGTGGTATTTTCGGTTCTCGGCGTGTAAACATTTTACATATCCGGGCGCCAATGGATTTGTTTATAACATGCAAATAACCACCGGCAAAAACCTCACCACACAATTTATCCGAAGGCTCTTGTGTGCAAATAGCGACTGCACCATCCGAGCTTATAGCACAAGCCTTATCTGTCCTGCCGCATATCGGGCAAGGTTTCTTCCTTGATACTCTTATCCAACTCATGTTTAACATTTCTCATCATAAATTCTATTTATTATTGCAATTTGTTTTTCAGAATACTTTTCAGGGGGATTATCCATTAAGTCAGCTATAAAATTAATCTCCCATTGATTGAGATTTTTACCAAACATATCAATGTGTTCAACTAATATTTTTGGTTCAAATTCACTCATATCAATCGTCTCCATCCGTTCTTAGCTATCTGTGATATGGTCTCATTAGCCTGAGCAAATGTAAACTCTTTACTGTCATAACCATATTTACTCAGGACTTTACATTGCTTGAAGGTGGCAAGCCCTTCGCTGCGATTCTTTATGCACCGGTCGATTATCTGAGAGGCATGAGTAAAACTCAAGCCTGATGTATCAATGCCCAGATGTTTCAAATAGGCTACCTGCTTAGCACTGGGTTGGCGTCCTTTATTCCATCCCTTTTCACGAGTCGGCTCAAGGTCGAGCACGTCAAAGGGATTGATTCTTGCTGTAGAATATTGGGCACGAACTCGGAGTAATTGCCCCTGTTCCTCAGCGACTCGTTTTCTTCGTTCGGCTTCGAGTTCCTTCTCCGCCTTCTGGAGTTCAGTGAGAAGGTCACCGGTTCCTTGTTTCGAGATATTTTTCTTTGCCCTCTCGACCACTTCATCGTTATAATTGCCTCCTAAAATGTCGGCAGGGGTTATCAGGCGATGCCGACCTGCGTTGCCAGCGAAGTCAAGTACCGTTAAAAACGGTTTCTCGGACAACGATATCAATGCTTTTCTGTCATCAGGTGTTTGTCCGGAGTTTATGACCCCCGGCAAAGTCCTTGTCCCCCTGCCGATCATCTGAGCGCACAACGACCGAGACTTCGTCGGACGCCCAAGTACCACGTACTCAATGGACGGTTCATCAAATCCCTCAGTTGCCACACCTACGTTGACTAAATACTGAAACCGGCCATCCCGAAAGTCTCTGAATATTCTTGCTCTCTCATCCTTGTCGGTCTTACCGCATACCCAGCTTGCAGAGTCCGGCTTCCAGCGATTGAGCATTTCTGCGAACTTTTCAGCCTGTTCGACCGAGACTGTGAATATCAAAGTCTTTTTGTCTTTCGTCTCAGTGATAACAGGCTCGGCCATTCGGTGAAGATTCTCATAGCGTTCGAGTTCTTCGGCAAGTTGGCCCTGGTTCAAGTCGCCTGCTACCGTTCTGATATGAGAATAATCAAGCCCATCAACATAAACAGGTCGCCAGTGAATATCCACAAGCCAACCATCATCTATCCCGTTTTTAATGTCATACTCATAGGCCACCGAATCGAAGATTTTTCCAAGTGCTATTTCATCGGCCCTGTCCGGTGTTGCGGTAACACCGAGGATTTTTAATTCGGGATTCTGACGATAATAATCTATGACCTTCCGATAAGACTTTGCAGCCGAATGATGCGCTTCGTCTATAACAAGAAGTGAGAAGTCTTTCGGCTCGAACTTTGTCATTCTGCCGTCCCCGTTCATCCCTGCTATCTGAGTTTGGATTGTTGAGACGACTATCGGCGACTTATTGAAACCATAGACTTGTGTATGTAAGTCGGCCATTTCAATCTCAGGCTCATGGCCGGTCACCATTTTGATTTTTTCCTGAGCCTGGAAGATTAGCTCAGCCCTGTGAGCCAATACCATCACACGCCCTTTTGAAAGCATTTCGTCGGCTACTTCGGCAAAAGTAATAGTCTTGCCCAACCCCGTTGCCATAACCAACAAGGTCGAGTTATTCTCCTTAAATGCTGAGAATATACCCTCTTTAGCTTCTGCTTGATATGGACGTGGTGCTATCATTTTTTCTTTTTTGGTGCAACTTTCCAAGATTGCTCATTCAAAAATCCCATTGCGTGACAACCGCCACAACCTGAGCCTTCGCAATAAACACAAATTGCATAAGGCAGGGCGGCAACTAAACGATTGCGTAAAGATTGTAAATCAGCCTGAAAAGCCGTCAAATTCAATAAATTCCATGATTGATTGTTATCCTCAACGGCATGAACCACGAAGTTTTTAAGCTGGTCAAGCTGATGTATTTTTTCCTGAATGACCACCCGACCGAGCCAGCGTTCCCTCAGGTCGAACGGGATATTTTGCTCCTCCATATCCATCATGGGCACAGGCTCATTGTGTCCACTGTTTACACTTTTATGGGTTATTGGCTCGGAAACGGGCTTTTCTTCTTCGTGTTCACTGTTTGCCGGGCAGCGAATCGCATGGACATATTGCCTCACACACCCCACATGACGGGCAATTTCGATATCCGACTTCTTAGACCACTTATCGTCCTTTAAGATGGCCTCTACGATTATCTTTTTTGAGCCTGTGTGCCTCTGTAGGCCGTGTTTGGCGTTCGCCCCGAAGGATTGCCATACCGCCTCCCGTTTGCTGCCAGAGCGGACGATAGCGGCTATTTTCTTGATGCCGAGAACCTGGTGGGCTTTGTACCTGTGAAACCCATCAACCAGCCAGTAATTCTTGCCGTCGAAGATAAGCTCAACCGGCGGAAATTCCGTCTTATCTTTTAGGAGGGCTACGATCTCATCAACCCATTTGTCATCGAGAGGTCTCTGTTGCGTTCCCCCTGAGAGTTCTATCAACTCAAGAGGTATGAGTTTGTTCGTCCGTGTCATTGTACTCCTTTATACAATCCTCACTACAAAACCAGTCCAAAGTTTCCTTGTCTTGTTTCATGCACGTTCGGCAGGCTATATGAGCGCAATTCTCACATATCTTGAGGCAATCGGCGTGAACGGTCATTTTACAATCGTCACATTCAGCCGCTTCATAGTCGTACATCACACCACCACAGGCCGTACAAGAGCCTACTTCTTTTCCTGATAGCGACTCAGCCCCACTAAATCTGTCGTAGCATACTCTATCACTCATGTAAACTGTTTACATCCTCAAAAAGGAATGTCGCTATCATCATTATTGTATGGCGATTGATTCTCATAATACTGCTTATCGCCGGGCTGTGGTGGCTGTTCTTTGAACTCAAGAACCTGGAATGTTTCGACTATCAGTTCCATGCGGCTGTGTTTTGTCCCATCCTGAGACTCCCATTGATTCATTTTCAAGTGGCCGGCCACCAATACGCTCAAACCTTTCGAGCCGAATTTCTTAACTACTTCAGCCAACTTGCCGAAAGCGGTAACGTCCATGAACAGCGTCTCTGTCTTATCTTGGTACGTACGATTGACTGCTATCGCCGTCTTTGCCACGGTAGCCTGAGATTGAGTGTAACGAACTTCCACATCCCTTGTGAGATTGCCGACTAAACAACAATAGTTATGATTCCCTGCCATGATTACCTCACTTTATCGTCAGATTCAATTTCTTATTCAAGGTTGCCCCCGGCACTTCCTCATCGGATTCAAGGGCTTTCTTGATTTCCTTCTTATCAGGTGTTACCTGTCGAACCGTCTCTACTTTACAGAACATCGGATTATCAAAGCCCTCGACCAGATCGACCGAAGTGCTCTTGCGGGTAGTCAGTAAATACTCCCCTGCATGATAGCTCTTGCCCTGAGCCTCGACAAAATCGGCCAATCTTCTTTCCATGCGGTCGATAATGTTCTCTGCGTATTTCTGAACTTCGTTGATTTCCTTCTTGCGGTCTTTACAGATTTTAATATTGCTCTCCATCAGCTTGAGGAAATTGCACAGGGAATGGAGTTTGACAGGGCTTTGTGTCTGTGCCTCAATGAGAGCATTGACCTGCTCATCTGTGAGTTCCCCGTCATTCTCGGCGGCAAGCATTGTTATCTCACGAGCTAACTCCTGGCATTGAAAGAAACTCAATGAGGTTACATCTTCCGGCTTGACTTCTTTTGCATCAACTTTTTTTCTCGGCATTTTTACTCTCCTATACTCTGAATCGGGCTATGACTGGATTTTTTAGTCTGAGATTTGGTGCTACATCTTCCTCATGCAAATATGCTTTTCCAAACCAAAACCCTGCAAAGTTTGGCATGGATGGTATTTTGTATAACCTAACCCAATTACCAGTAGGCGTT
>CAZFOQ010000206.1:0-5457 GCA_964520535.1 uncultured Pirellulales bacterium
CGAGAATCAAACTGAAAAAACTATACCCGACACTGTAGCGTGGACAGGGTACTAGTGCCAACACGAAGTATGGCCGTAATTTCGGCCAGGTTCAGGGTGGGATCTGGAATCAAAGCCAGGTGTATGATACAACAAGTCATTTGAAAAATGAATTTGAACCGACCGGTGGAAATATCGCATTCCTGGATGGTCATAACGAGTGGAGGGCATTCGAGCCGGATATGGACAACGGCGTTGCAGTGCCTCGTTACGGCAGCCAGGGAAACCCGGGATTCTTCTGGTAAGATTGACCTGTTAAATGCAATAATACCCCAGCCCGCCCTGAGTAGGACGGGCTGTTTTTTTTATAATAAAAGCAATCACATCGATAGATCAATTCCCATAAGCCTTCGTCTCTGAACATAAAACGTATCAACATATATTTTAGCCTTGCAAAATCGCCTCTGAGGCATTACAATTCGCGGTTTATCGTAATGAAATGTTATCTAAATCCATTTTTAAGGCCAAAAAGCAGCGAAAAAGCTCTGTGAAATGCCGTGTTTGAGTCTTTAACAGAAAAATTTAGCACCGTTTTCCGGTCGTTATCCGGCCGAGGACGCATTACCGAAGCGAACATTTCAGACGCCATGCGGGACGTGCGTAAAGCCCTTTTGGAGGCGGACGTTAATTACAACGTCGTCAAGCAGTTCTGCAAGGACGTTACCCAGGCCGCTGTCGGGGCCGATGTTATAAAAAGCCTCCATCCCGGCCAGGTCCTGATCAAAATTGTTAACGATGAGCTGACCAAGCTGATGGGCCCGGTCGATACCCGGATCTATTTTGTCTCGCCCGGACCGACGGTTATCATGTTGGCCGGCCTACAGGGTTGCGGCAAAACCACTACCGCAGCCAAGCTCGCTAAATATCTGGTCGCGAAGGGCAAAAAACCACTCTTAGTGGCCGATGACCTGCAAAGACCGGCTGCTATTGAGCAGTTGATTGTTTTAGGCCGGCAGATAGAAACTAACGTCTACAGCGAGAACAGCAAAAACGCTGTAAAAGTTGCAAATAATGCTCTCAAGCATGCTCGGAAAAACGGCCACGATGTGGTTGTGCTCGATACGGCAGGTCGATTGCATATAGACCGGGAGATGATGACCGAAATAGCTGACGTAGCAAAGGCGGTCACTCCGCACCAGATTTACCTGGTCTGTGACTCAATGACCGGCCAGGATGCCGTCAATTCTGCCAAACAATTCAACGAACGTCTTGAGCTTGATGGTGTTATCCTCACGAAGCTGGACGGTGACGCCCGAGGCGGGGCGGCGCTAAGCGTCAAAGCCGTAACCGGAAAACCCATAAAATTTATTGGTGTCGGCGAAAAACTTGACAAGCTCGAAGAATTCCATCCGGACCGTATGGCCGGCAGAATCCTCGGCATGGGCGATGTTGTGACGCTTGTCGAGAAGGCACAAGAGCATTTTGAGGCTGAAGAGGCCGAGAAATTACAGAGGAAAATAGCCAAGGGCAGCTTCGGCTTCGATGATTTCCTAAAGCAAATGCAGGCCGTCAAAAAAATGGGGGGCATAAAAAGTATGCTCAAAATGATGCCCGGGATGGGAGGGCAACTCAATGACCTGGATTTTGACGGAGCCGAAATAGGGCGAATGGAAGCAATGGTCTATTCGATGACACCTGCCGAAAGAAGCGATCCTGATCTGATAGATTTGTCCAGGCGAAGAAGGGTAGCCACCGGAGCCGGCGTTCAGGTCAACGATGTCGCCGGTCTGGTTAAAACTTTCAAACGAAGCCGGGATATGATGAAGGCCATCAGTGGCGGAAGCGGCGGGCTCAAGAGCCTGCTCTCAGGCGGTTTTAATATGGGCGCCCTGGGCCAGATGATGGCAGGCGGCAGAAAGATAAAACAGCGCTCAAAAAGAAAAAGAGTTGTAAGGCGGAGAGGTAAAATAAAACGGCGGTAAATAATCACATCTCGATCGAACAATACCTTGAAAAAATCGCTACTTTCTCAGACAATAAATACGGCGAATTGGTCAGAAAACAATTCAAGGATATCGAAGGTGCCAGTGAGCTGGCGATGTTGGCGGCTCCGAGCACCAAGGAGCTGGAACAATTAAAAAAAGCAGTGGCAATAATGACACCGGCGGAAAAACAAAACGTTGGAAATTTGACGGATGAGCAGATACATAAAATCGCAACCGACGCCGAGATTGACCCTGCGAATTTTGCGATTTTTATCAACGGTTATGTATTACATAGCAAACGTGTTTCGTGACGGGAAATGTTGAAGTCACGGGAATTGATTATACATTAAAGAAAGGAAACATTATGGCAGTAAAAATCAGAATGACACGAATAGGCAGGCGGCATCGGCCGTTCTTTAGAATAAATGCGATCGAATCCCGCGAGCCGCGTGACGGAGAAATTCTTGAGAAGCTGGGCCATTACGACCCGATCGAAAAAGACCCGGCCAAGCAGATTGTACTTAACAACGAGCGCGTCAAGTACTGGCTCGATAAAGGAGCGATACCAAGCGATACGGTCTCACAAATCCTGCTTCGTCATGGTATCAAAACCAAATATGCCGAACAAAAGGCTGCACGCAGGGCAAAGGCCAGAGCCATTGCTACCGGTAAAGGCAAGCTCTTTAATAAAGCTCAAAAAATAGCCGCCCAAAAAGAAATCGAAGCAGCAGAAGAAAAGGTCAAGGCCGAAGCCGAAGCAAAAGAAAAAGCAGAAGCAGAGAAAAAGGCCAAGGTAGAAGAGGAAGCTAAGGCAAAAGTGGAGGCCGAAGAAAAAGCCAAAGCTGAAGCTGAAGAAAAAGCAAAGGCCGAAGCTGAAGAAAAAGCAAAAGCAGAAGCCGAGGCAAAAGAAAAAGCCGAAGCCGAGGAGAAAGCCAAGGTAGAAGAAAAGACTGAAACGAAAGTCGAAGAAGAGGCCGAGACCAACTCCGAGGAAAAAACGGAAGCCGAAGCAGAAGAGAAAGCCGAAGGTTAGTATAACTTCGTTAATCCATTTTAACATATTTAGCCCCACGTTTTACGTGGGGTTTTGACCTGATGAGAGTTGATATTCTTACGCTTTTTCCGCAGGTATTCGAATCGCCCACGAACTGCTCGATACTCAAGAGGGCCCGGGACAACGGTATAATCGAAATCACCCTGACAGATATACGGGATTTTGCCGCGGATAATTATCGAAAAGTGGATGACAAGCCGTATGGCGGCGGGCCGGGGATGGTCATGATGCCGGGTCCCGTTTTCTACTGCTACGAGCATGTCTGTAAGCTATCGTCGGACAAGGGACGTGTCATCCTGCTCAGTCCCCAGGGACAAAAATTCGACCAGGCCAAAGCTCTTGAACTGAGCAAGGAAAAACGCCTGATCCTGATCGCCGGTAAATACGAAGGCTTCGACGAGCGTATCCGCACCGGTCTCGGGGCCGAGCAAATCTCCATCGGCGATTACGTCCTAAACGGCGGTGAATTAGCGGCGATGGTAATTGTCGATGCCGTTGTCAGATTGCTGCCCGGCGCGCTTGGTGACGAAGATTCGGCAAAAAACGATTCGTTCAGTGAAGGTCTCCTGGAATATCCGCAATATACACGGCCGGAGGTCTTTCGCGGCATGAATGTGCCGGAGATTCTTTTAAGCGGCGACCACGCAAAAATCGCCGAATGGCGAAAACAACAGGCACTCGAGAGAACAAAAAAATCCCGACCCGATTTACTCAAAGACAACCGTAAGAATTCATAACCATAAATCTCTTGTACCAAGTCGTAATATAAACTCCAGACCTTTTTATGCTCCCCATGGAGGAAAACAAGCGGCCCAAGGGATGCCGATGATACCGGCGACAACTGGAAAGTGCAAAAAGATAGACCTGACCCATTTTATGCCATTTTATGCTGGGTTGATTAATCAGCTGCTTACCCATAATCATCAGAATTTTTTCCGAGGGAATTCGACTGCCATCAGTCTACCAAGTGACAAGCTTACAAGCAAGAAAGGACCCTATTTGGGCAACAGCCGATTAAGACGCGATCCCGATTGTTTCCTGATATTGATCCTGATTATGGTCGAAGCAGATCGAGGATGGTTTGAAATTCTTTTGTGCCGGGGCGAACCTCCGCATCAGCAGTTCCCCAGAGTTCGTCGGTGAATGCAGCTTCTGTAACGGTGAAATAGACGTGTCCGTCTCCGAACAGCGCGTTTAATCCCGTGGGCCGAGAACCGGACACATGGGACAACTTGCTTTTTTGCCAAATGGCGTCGGTAACAGCCGTCCTGTTGGGATTGAGATCATTATACTTTGAGGCAACCTTCGGAAATCCATTTTCGTCCAGCTCTCTGCTTTGTGGATAATAAGAATATCCGGTTCGTACCCATTGGTTTAAGCCCATTTCCGTGTTGTAGTTCTGCGGAAGAGTTCCCCAAGGAGCAGGATCGTTATAGTTCTTGAACTTGAGCCAGTCGATCTTGGAAGAAGGGCAATAGAAAATTCTCGGATTCTTTATTATCCCTGAGGAATACAGCAAGCCCAGCTTCAACGCCCTATCATAACTTGCCCGGTAGGCGGTGTATGGATGGTCGGGATCTTCGTTTTCCGGGAGATTTCCATCTTCTGCATCGGCGTATAGGGCAAGACCTACGCCAATCTGCTTGAGGTTCGCCCCGCATCTCACCTTCCTGGCTTGTTCTCTTGCCGAGTTTAAGCTCGGCATCAAAATACCCATTAATAATGCTATTATTGCAATAACAACCAACAATTCTATTAATGTAAAGCCTCTTTTCTTCATTTTAACACCTTGCCAATAACCGGGCCGTCCGAATGGACATAAAGGGCCCGCCACGAATGGCGGGACGTTAAGGGATTCATGCGTAGAAATCACCCCCATCGACAAGGGGGCGCGTATGAATTCGAAGATACCGCTCTTGCCGTAAAAGAGAAAAAGAACTGCCTTTAGAAGTAATTTCGTCAATCGGAGCATGAAACCTCCAGCAATTGCGAAAAAAACCGAAATATGGCTTAAAGTCCCGCCATTCGGCCCGCCACCAAAAGTAAGTAATAGGACACTTGATTTACATGTACAATAGTGATTATATCAACCGTAATCCGAAAAATCAAGGTCAAATGTTCCCTTAGGCAGGGAAATATCCCACCGAAACCATTGAGTGCCAACACCGCACTGCAATTTTATACAACCGGCTAAGACCACCAGTTCATTTTATCTTTACTTGTATTTATAAATCAGTATTCGTTTTGGATGAGCTACATTCCAAATCAATCATCCACGGCTTGTTCCACTAATAAAGGGAACAACCAACCCGTATCGTCGGATTTAGCTTCCTGCGTCTGCTTCATTATTATGCCAATTAGATTTTCTTTGGGATCTGCAAAACCCCCTTGTGTCCTTTTAATATTGAATATTTTTATGCTGTCTTGCCGATGTCTGGA
>CAZFOQ010000207.1:0-5424 GCA_964520535.1 uncultured Pirellulales bacterium
AGGCCTCTCCTAATCTCATGTCTCATACTGTGCCATTTCTGCTGACGGGAAACAGGCTGGGATGAGCGGGTAAGATGTATTCGAGGATTAATCAAACGTATGGGACGAAGTCTTCCAGAAGAGATTAGAACTGAACCACCGGAACGGTTTGCCCGAAATTACAAATCCATACTCAAAGTTTATGTGAAGTCTCTTGATAATATTGATCAATTTTTACGAACCTTGTAAGGAGGATAAGATTATGGCTACAATAAATAGTTTATTAACATACTTGGATGAGCGAGCAATCGCAAGGAACGTCGCGATTCCACACGATGAAAAGCGAATGCAATATCATTTGAGTTCGAATACCGTTACAAATTGGGACCAGTTCAGTGACATCATCACTGGCTTCTATAACTACCAATATACCGGATGTGTATCCAGAGGCGGCAGGTTATCATCCGGTGAGGCATACGGAGCAGCCAAGGAAGTTCTGGAAAAGGATTATCGGAAAAAAGGTGGAGACATTGTTTCCGCCTTTAATGATGCACACGATGGTACCAATGGCGGTCTTCGTTCTGTTTTGGACATAATCTGCGAGGCGATAAAGGCTGAGAGCGTGGAGCGATATGTGCGGGATATTTTTGACCGACACGTAGCCCCCAACAGTTGGGATGAGAAAGTCGAAATGATACGCCAGTTCATATCGCAATTCAGCAATGTCCTGTCTTCTTCAATCGTTGCCAGCCAGCCAGAACGATATGCCCATGACTGGAGTTAATTAATCAGGTCATATGTCGAAGGTCTGCGGCAGACATCGTCAATGTTCAGACGATTATAGAAAGGCCAATTATGCAAACAGAACTTGACAAGCTGCTAAACAGTATCAGCCCGGAAAAAATAATCGTAGCAACATTTAACAGGGCAAATGAAGCAATTGGTACCTTTCATCCAAAGGCCGCCCTGATAGAAAACGTAGACGAGTTCAAAGGCTGCATGGCAGAATTTCTGCGGCATATTGACAACTACAGCTTACGACTTCGCCGGCCTATTGATGTATCGGATGATTATTACTGGTTGCTCTGTGCTCGTGTGCTTTGCGAAGTATACGGCTCAAGCGGTGAGAAAGCTGCGTTTGAGATGACTAGGACCGGCAACGATGGCGGATTAAATGCAGTGCTTAGATCGGTCGCCATGCATGTTTCTGAAGGATATATCAAAATGGAAATTCAGGCCAAAGTTGATGCTTATTTAAAGGACCTTATCGTTGATCAACAGCTTGCGGCATCTTCGGAGTACCTTGCCAAACACGGCCACCTGCTCCCATCGGAAATGACTGAAAAAAGTGCAGCCCGTATCCATGCAAACTTCGGCAAAGTGCTTGAAAAGCACCCCTGGCTGCTCCTGAAACTCCACAAAGTAGGACGATAGCAAACATAAACCGTTTTTCGGAGGATATGAGATGAGTTCCATGAATCCAGCCGCACGAAGGCATACACTATTGTTCGCGGCATCTGTTTTTTTGCTGATTGCGGGATTTGTTGATCCGGGAATTTTGCGCCGCTTTTCCTGTCAAACAGGGATTTTGACTGCGGCCTTTTTGGTGATTGCCGCCTTTTTATCTGCAAAGGGAATCCGCAGACTAGCGGATGTATTCTTTCGCGGCTCGGCCAGGCCCTGGTATGGCAGGCCCGGGGTAGTGGTCTTTTTGTGCATAATTCTGCCTTGTGCCAATGTTCTTTTCATAATAATTGACAACCTCTTTTTCGATATTACGGCAATTGGTCAGGTTATCGGTCAACAGGTCAGGATGTTCGTATTCATGGCCCTTGAGTTATTATGGATCGCCTTGCTGGAATAACTGGCAGCCGGATCACCAAAAAAACAACTATTTTTCAAAAAACCACTCAAACCTGAAATCTAACGCCCCCTTTTTCCTCTTCATCTATGGGGGGAGAGGATCACTTATAACGGAAAGGGATAGAAATGAGTGTGGAAAAAGCCATTGTTCATTACGCAGGGCGCTATATGTTAACGTCAAAGGCACAGTTCCTTATCGATGCCGAGGCTGGTAAGGGCTGCCTCGGTAATATCTTACTCAACCCCGTTGCCCTTGAGCCTGTTTATAACCAAATAACAATGCCCAGGGATATCATGGCCCTCACAGACAGGCCCTGCTGGGTCTATGAAGACCCACCGGGCTGGCAGGATCTGGTCAGATACCAGGTATGGTTGTCGCCGGACCAGCCCTTCGACTGGAACTGTTTCGAACTATTCATAAAACAGCTTTCCATCGTATCTAACAGGGTAGGCCTGGAAATCGTCGGCAACCGGGAAAAAATCTCAATTATCCTGCTCTGTCATCGCAGTGACATACCTGTTGTTGTAACCAGCTTTTCGAGCAGGCTCAGGTTCTGTAGGCTGTCAGCAGTAAACCCTGATCTGATTTTTAATATAGGCCGAGATGACTGGAAAGATATCAGTCTTTACGACTATTTCCCTCCGCCTCCGTATTCACATCTTATGACCAGGCCCTGCGAACTGCGCAGCTCGGCATACGATGCCCTGATAACGGCGATAGCGAATATACCGGCACCTGCAGTTGGCATTTACCAGGTTCTGTTCCAGCCGGTCTCACGGAACAATGACTGGCATCGCAATATCGAGAGGTTGACCGATCTTGAATACATCGCCAAGATGGTAAGCAATGTTGGTATGGGGGGGCTTGGTCATTCCCCGGGTTATACCCAGCAAATCCCCTCCGGGGCCCTCGGCCAGATGGCCGGCCAGGTCGATACAAAGGCCCACAACGATAAACCGTTCTACTCGGCAGCACTTCGTATTGCCGTAGTAGGCACTATCAATAACAGAGAAAAGTATCTGCAGTCACTGGCGGTATTTACCGGTTTGTTTCAGCATGGCGGCAGGCCACTTGATTTTATTACACAAGACCGGTACAACTCGGTTCTTTCCCCTGAGCAGATTCGGCAGATGTTTCTGCTGGGACTAACTTACCGGACGGGCTTTCTGGTAAATTCAGACGAATTGACAGGCCTTGTCCATTTCCCCAATATAAGCATAGCCGAGCAGATCGAGACAGATATCGATAAAGTAGAGACACTGACAGTTATCGCCGACGGCAAGCTTTCAGAGGGCACACCTATAGGGACAACTAATGTTGCAGGGCAGGAACGCATTGTATGTATACCGGATAAGATTCGATTGTGTAATACCCATATTATTGGCAAACCTCGTCAGGGCAAATCAACACTGGAAGAACTTATGATTATCGATGACATTAAAAAAGGACACGGTGTTGCCGTTCTTGACCCACACCATGATATGGTGGATAGGTTGCTGTATCTGTTACCAGAGGATGTTATTGACCGTGTAATATACTTTGACCCGGCAGATCCTGATTGGATACCGCTGTGGAACCCCCTGCAGAGAATTCCCGGCCAGAATATAGGAAGGATAACCGATGATTTTATTGGTGTACTTAAAAGCTTCGTTACCGGCTGGGGCGACAGGATGGAACATATTTTACGCCAGTCCATCTTCGGCCTTTTGCACCTTGAAGGCAGCAGCATGCGAGATGTTTACGATATTCTATGTAAGACGGATAAAAGTAAAAAAATACGCCAGCTCATTCTTGATGTTGTCCAGAATGATGTAGCCCGTCAGTTCTGGATAGATGGTTTTGATAAGTATAAAGCCGATGAACTTGGCCCGCCGAAGAATAAACTAAGCAAACTGCTTCTGTCTAACACAACAACCTCTTTGATGTTGTCGCAGCCTGAAAGCAGGTTCAATTTCCGGCGCATAATGGATGACGGGATGATATTCCTTGGCGATCTTTCCTCGGATATCGGCACACAGACCAAGGAAGTGCTCGGCGGCTTTATTCTGGCTACTATGTATATAACGGCCCTCAGCCGCAAGGACATACCGCTGGAAAAACGAAGACCATTTCATATTTATCTTGATGAAGGATACCATTTTGTAACCGATACGCTTGAGGAGATTATTGCCGAGACTCCCAAGTTCGGTGTCGGCCTAACCATCGCACATCAGTACCAGCGTCAGTTTGATAGCAAAAAAGCAGATGCCCTTGGAACTGTCGGCACCACGATTGTTTTCAATGTCGATAGTAAAGATGCAGAACGTTTGAGCAGGAATTTCAAGGAAAAGGTAACGGTAAGTGATTTCAGCGATCTTAAGAAGAGAGAAGCAATTGTACGCTGTGACACTGAAATTGTGAAGATAAGGACATTGGAACAGCTTATAAAACCTAAAAATAATTTCAAAGAACGGATTATTGCAGAATCGCGAAGGAAATACTGCATGCCGGCATCGCAAGTATGCCGGATTATTGGACAAGCAGGTGAAGATGTCAATAAGTTGTTCAAATCATCGACTTGTCCAATAGGTGATGATGAAAAAGTCGAAAAGAGCGGATGTTGGAGTCATGATGAATACTGATATTAAAAAACGTGCAAGAGAAATAATTGAAATAATCACAGCTAAACTCGACTGCAATCTAATAGAGAGCCGGTTTGATGGACCGATTTATAGGGCCGCAGAAGAATTTGTGTGTGAAGCTGAGCCTCCTATTAGTCATAAGGCCTTCAAAAGAATAGTTGCTGACTTCGTGCAGCAGATTTACCGAAAGGCTCTTAATGCACCCTGGATGCTGACAGATCCGTGTGCCGAAGCGATATTTTTGCTTGAAAAAAATTACCAAAGTCCTGCATATGGCCCTGGTTACGAAGCTGCTTTCATGAATGCCAATGACGCAGCGGAAGGTGGTATTCAAACTGTTCTGACCGGCATGGCCGAGTTAATCAAAAACCTTGAGCGGCAAAAGTATATTGACGGTGTCCTTACATGGCATCTGCACAGCTGCAGCTGGGAACTGTTATGTGAGATTGCACAGATTCTGCTTGAAGATTACAGGTTATTTGTACCGCCACTACTATCTAAATGTGTTCCTGCCCAGCTGGTGGATGAAATACCGTCAATTATGTACATGTACATTAACAGTGATTTTACGCTGCAGCAAACCTCATTTTGTAATGAAAACCCTTCAACCGGCAAAACGCCGCCTGACCGGGAGAAGCTGTAGCTACCGAACCAATTGACGGTGTATTGGTTCGGCGATTACGGAGGTAGCCAATTATGAAAAAGACAAAACGAAGTACAGACGAAAAGCTAAGGATTTACAAGAGTCTCTTTACGGGCCTAAAGAATGTCTACGGCACTTACGATACCAAAACAGGCAGAGTCCGGCAGGAAAAGACGACCGTCACCGATGAAGTCATTCTTGCTCATCTGAGAGGGAAACAATCATACGGCGTCTATCTTCTGACAGGTGAAAGAACCAGTGCTCTAGTACTATGTCCGTGCAATAAAGTCTGTTAGGTCTTTTTGCCGATAGGGTTA
>CAZFOQ010000208.1:0-5374 GCA_964520535.1 uncultured Pirellulales bacterium
TTCCGGACACTGCCGGAGAAATGACCTCTTCCGACTACGGACGGACTTGTGCCAAACTAATAAGTTCAAGCTACTTAACAATATGAATATGCAAAATGTGGTGACAAACATGACAACTATGAAAAAAATTATACTTACCATTATGATGTTGAGTTGTCTGGCAGCGACAGATGCTCTTTCTGAGACCCAGAAGTCAAATGAGTCCAAAAAGGCGATCGCCGATAGCGGCGCGCTAGCCGGCCATCGTCACCGTGTCGTGGTATCATCCGATATTGGGGGAACCGATCCGGACGATTTTCAGTCTATGGTACATTTGCTCGTTTACGCAGATGTTCTCGATATCGAGGGGCTCATCTCATCGCCTTTTGGTCCGGGTCAAAAAGAACATATTTTACAGGTCATCGATTGCTATGAGAAAGATTATGCCAACCTGAAGACGTATTCCGATAAGTACCCCACACCTGACGCGCTTCGTGCGATCACCAAACAAGGCGGGAGTGAGCGTGCTCCTTACGCGGGTGTGCGACAATTGACTGAGGGGTCTCAGTGGATCATTGAGTGCGCGCGGCGCGATGATCCGCGACCGCTCCATGTCCTGATTTGGGGTGGTATTGAGGATCTCACCCAGGCGCTTCATGACGCACCCGACATCCTGCCCAAGCTGCGGGTGTACTGGATCGGTGGGCCGAACAAGAAATGGAGTCCCGATGCTTACCAATATATCGTTAATCATCGTCCCGAACTGTGGATCATCGAGTCAAATGCCACCTATCGCGGCTGGTTTGTCGGCGGCAATCAATCGGGCCAGTGGGGCAACAAGGAATTCGTGACCCAACACATCGCCGGTAAAGGTACGCTGGGTGATTTCTTTGTCAGCAAGAAGGACGATATCAAGATGGGTGACACGCCGTCGGTCGGCTGGTTGCTCAATGGCAATTCAGACGATCCTTCGCAGCCCGGCTGGGGCGGAAGCTACGTGCGGGCATGGGAGCGTCCCTATAGCCGTTTTGATCGGATGACCACCCAAGAAGACCGCATGGAGATCTTCGGCATCCTGGAACTGATGTTGCCTATGACAGGTGACGTTCCGGAGCAGCCTGAGGCCATACTGGCTGTGGACAACCAGAAATTGACCGGCCATGCCCCGGGCGACAGTACTATGCGATTTCGTTTCTGCCCCAAAGCCGCTAAAAGATTTAGTTTCAAGATACAAAGCAATGTGCCGGCACTCGACGGAAAAACGGGAGGGATCGAGGCTTACACGCCGTCACCCGATATGGCACAGCATCCGGCAGCGAATTTACCCAACTGGTGGACGGACGATCCCTCGCCGGACGCGGCAGAAGGATCGCATCATGGCGCCAAGACCGTGAGTCAATGGCGTGAAGACTTCCTGGGCGATTTTGCCCAACGCATGCTCCGCTGCCAATCGCCGAAAGCCAGCGCCGACAAAAACACCTCCCCGACACCTGCTGCCGAAATGAAGCAACCGGTCACATCCGTGAAACTAACCGAGATCCAATGGCATGGCGTGGGGTGCTACCGGATCGAGATGTCCATGGGCGTCGTCTATTTCGAGAAGGACAACGGCGTCTCCGGATTCAAGAGTTTTGTCGATCCGGAAGGCAACGACTGGGTCGCCTCCTACCTGCCACCCGGTCCGAACGGTAATTTCCGCGGCTTCCCGAACAGCGTAGGCAACTTCGGGCATGCTGGTCGTGACAGTGGATCGACTAATATTGTCGTGGATGGGAAGACTGAGGGTGACCATGTGATCCTTGAGTCTACGAATGGCAAGTTTACGTTCCAGTATTGGTTCTTTCCTGATCACATCAGCATCAAGGTGCTCAAATCCCAAGGAGACTATCACTTCCTGCTTGAGGGTGTCGCCGGTGGAACAGCGGACGCCGAGGATTTCTTCGTCACCGCAGACGGTAAAAAACACATCCCCACAGAAGAGGGTGAGTTTGATGATTTTACCCCCGAATGGATCTATCTCGGTGACCCGAAATCAAAACATCTGCTCTTCTTTGCCAAGAGCCCTGAAGACAACGCTCCTAACGAGAATCATCGCCAGATCCGCAAGGGCAACCGACATAACATGGATCTTTATAGCTTTGGCCGCACCGGCATCGACAATGACCCAAAGTATCATACCTACGGCATGAGCGACAACGAACACGTCTGCGTAATTGGTTTCGCCCCTGCCGAACGAACTCATCAAGAGATGTCCACCATGATTGAAGGATTCCTTGCATCGCCGTTCGCCATCGAGAGTGCGGGCAGGTAAAACCGTTGATTCGTCAAAACTGAATACGACATGCTGAAATGTGAGGTGAACCCATGAAAACGAATTTGGTACTTGTATTACTGATTTTCGTCGCTTTTAGCGGCAGCTCCAATCTTGCAGAGACGGCTGATCTGGTCGTCGAGGTGGAGAACCTCGAGCTTTCCAACGCGGAAGTACGAGACCTTGAAACGGCCAATGGTAAGGTCGTGGCGTTCGATGTCGCAGGCGCCGAAGCCAAAGGCGAAGTGGAACTTGATCGTGGGGTGTATAAGGCGTATCTCTATATGTTTGCCCCGGATTCGGAGCAAGACGCTGTCTATGTCGCGGTAGGGGAAACGCAGGAGCGGGTCTATCCCTCTACACATTCCACCCTCACCGAATCCAGTTCGTTCAACCTCAATATCCTGGAAAAAAAGAAGTACTCGATCTCGATCACGTTCGGCGAACCCGGTGTGCTACTGGACAGACTCGTTATCCAGTCCATCCCAGGTCAAGCTGTAAGTTACCCGGTTGATACTATGCCCGTGCAGCCTACGAATGCCGAACCAGGGCCGACAGACGGCAGGCCGCGGGTGATTGCTACGTCGGACGGCGAGATTGACGACGAGTGTTCGATGGTCCGGTTTCTGTTGTATGCCAATGAATGGGACGTAGAGGCGATTGTCACCTTAAGTTCGCAATACCACTGGCAGGGACACAAATGGGCCGGGGATGACTGGACCCAGCCGTATTTGAATGCCTATGCCGAGGTCTATCAGAATCTGGTCAAGCATGACCCCCGCTATCCAACGCCTGAATACTTGCGTGCCCGCACGCTACTGGGAAATGTTAAAGCCGAGGGTGATATGGAGCAGGTCACCGCCGGCTCGCAGTACATCGTGAAGGTCCTGCTGGACGAAACGGACGATCAGCCCGTGTGGCTACAGGCATGGGGTGGTCCCAACACCATCGCCAGGGCCCTGAAAACCATCGAAGAAGAACACCCGGAAAAAATGGCTTATGTGGCGAAAAAGATCCGCTTCTTCTTTATCTGGGAGCAGGATTCCACCTACCAGGATTACATCCGTCCGCATTGGGGAAAGTATAACATCCCCACAATTATTTCCGATCAGTTTGTCACCATTGCGTATGGCTGGAAAAAGAACATTCCCGGTGAAAAACACTCCTACTTTGACGGCCCGTGGATGAAGAAACATATTTTAAAAGATCATGGTCCCCTGTGTGCCCTGTACAAAGCCCATGAGGACGGGCGTTTCCGATCCGAAGGGGATTCGCCTGCGTTTATGCACAGCATCGTAACCGGATTGCGCAGTATGGAGTCTCCCGACTGGGGCGGTTGGGGGGGGCGTTATGTTAAGGTACACGAAAATATCTGGCTCGATCCTGTCCTGGATCCTGACTATCAGTATCCCAAAGGAAGATATTACTCGTCCAACGGCGGGCGTCGTCATGTACGCAAGAGCAACTATCCCGCCCAGACCATCTTTGACTACTGCAAACCCATTTGGCGTTGGAGCGAAGCATTTCAAAACGACTGGGCCGCTCGAGCCGACTGGTGCGTGAAGCCGTATAATCAGGCCAACCATGCGCCCGTGGTCACACTAGCCCACGCCCTGGACTTAACGGTTCGGCCCGGGGATAAGGTGTCACTGAGTGCCAAAGGAACCACAGATCCCGATGGTGACGCCTTGACTTACCAGTGGTGGCAGTACAAGGAAGCGGATACCTATGATGGAACCGTTGAGGTCGAGAATTCCGACCGTCAACAAGCCGCGATAACCGTCCCCACCGATATGAGTGGCGGGCAAACCGTCCACATCATCTGTGAGGTGACGGATGCCGGTACGCCTCCGTTGACCCGCTACCAGCGCGTGATCATGACAATTGAACGCTAAACCAACAAAAGAAACAGAGCAAAAAAGACCCTTATTCAAGAATCCAGATGAAAACATCAAGAGAACAACTGATTAGATATGCTTATATCCCACAGGTGACGCCGTGGTGGCTGGTTCTTATATGCCTCTTCTCGCTCCGGCCCGTACAGGTTGGCGCGGATACCGATTCGCCAACCCTGCACAGCAATGTCGAATACGGCCAGGCTGCCAGTGAAAAACTCTTACTCGACGTCTGCGAGCCCAATAGCGATGGCCCATTTCCCGTTGCCATTTATATTCACGGCGGCGGCTGGACTGGCGGTGATAAGGCCAATCCCGATGATGCGCCGGTGCTGGATCTGCTTACTGAAGCAAAGTTCACTTGGTTCTCCATCAATTACCGTCTTGCCCCGCAGCATCGCTGGCCCGCCTGCATTAACGATGTTCAAACTGCTATCCGCTGGGTAAAAACCAATGCCGCACGCTACAAAGGTGACCCATCGCGCATCGTACTTATTGGCTATTCAGCAGGCGGACATCTGGCATGTTTTGCCGCCACGATCGTGGACGACAGTGTGCGCGTTCAGGCGGTGGTCGGTTATGCCCCGTTGACGGATTTTGTGCAGGAACTCCCTAAACGGGGTAACATCCTCGGTCGTGCTCAACGCGGCCTTTTGAATCGGCCCCAGGAATTGACGCCCGAATCTCTGGGCATGTTGAAAGCCCTCTCACCCATCAATTATATCCGGCCCGGCCTGCCTCCGTTTTTGCTGATACATGGCGATGCAGACCAATCCGTGCCCTATGAACAGTCGCTCGCATTCCAAGCGAAACTGCGGGCCCATGACGTATGTTGTGATGTGATCACCTTGCCCGGCGCGCCTCATCGCCTAACCAAATGGAACCAACATCTGCCTAACTACGATAGCCGCGCCATTGCCTGGTTGCGTGAGACACTTGGGTGTCAGGAAGGCATTGATAAATAACTTAATTGGGAAAGAATAATTTCTACATAAAAGGAGAAAGTCCATGAAGAACTTAAATACAACAGCTCGACTGACCAAAATCCTCATTTGTATGGCAGTGGTGTTCGCGCTTGCAGCCGCATCTGTCAGCGCCGCAGAAAAGCCCCGCCTTTTTGTCCTGACCGACATTGGGGGCGATCCGGACGATCAGATGTCAATGGTCCGGTTAATGACCTACGCGAACC
>CAZFOQ010000209.1:0-5370 GCA_964520535.1 uncultured Pirellulales bacterium
ATAAATTTTTTAGGTTCGACTTCCGCATATCTGACTAAAAGATATAAGCTGGATGAAATAGTCGCCGTGCCGCCGGAAACCATACCATAAGCTATATCCCGGTTTGGTGCCTTCCAATCAGGAATTTGGTTGGCCCAGACGGTCTCTTTACTGCCCGCTCGCGGAAATTGATTATCATAATCGTAGGCATAGAGCGTCATTGCCTTGCCAATGCCCATGAGATTCGTCCCGCAGACCATTCGAAAAGCTCTGCTCCTGGGTTGATTGGCGATAACATACCAGACTGGGAATATTAATGCGAATATGGGAAGCAGAATGGCTCCGATAGCGAAATTTCTGCCCGTGGTTAATCCGCCACTCTGTTCGATTCTAATGAAACTTGTCACTCCGAGAATAAATGAAATGACTAAAAGAATGGTGCCAAGTGAGAAAGTATGAGCTACCCATGGAGTTCTTGGGCTCAGTGCTCGCGGGTAATTGATAGCGACTATGGCCGGTATTGTGAGGATCAAACTAAGAAGAATGAATATAATTGCTGCTATTGCGAGCCTGCTGACTCGGACATTGGCCGGATTCGAGGAATCCCACGGATTTGTCAATGTCGCTTTGCAAAATTGACACTCCCGGGCGTCATCCGGATTTTCTTTGCCGCATATCGGACAATTCATTGTTCTGACCTCCAGTTCATACCGTCATATTTTCACCATACTGAAGTATAAATTCTCGCGACAGAAGCCGGCACTATTATATGCTTTTGTGTGACGTTATCAAGTTTTTCAGCAAACAGTGTTGGATATTTTCTTTACTTTAATATTTTCACCGATTATATTTCGATGCTGGTAATCGAAGCGATACAGGATCCGCCAACATCCGGTGAATAAGTGAATATTGACTAAATTAAAAGGAATTCAGTATGTTTGATTCGAAAATTTGCATACATGGCTCTAAATTCTGCGTCGCCCTGCAAGGTTGGACCATACGTTTTATACTCTTTGCTGTTCTGTGTGCGGTTTGTGCTATCGCCTCGGCAGCAGAGAAACCTCGCGTCTTCGTCCTGACCGATATCGAGAACGAACCCGACGATGCGATGTCGATGGTGCGTTTCCTGACGTATGCAAATCACTATGACGTTGAGGGCCTGGTGGCCACCACGTCGGTCCATCAGAAAAACAAGACGGCGGCTTGGCGTATCAAGGAGATCGTTGAGGCCTACGGTCAGGTCCGCAACAATCTCGAACTCCATGAGCCCGGCTACCCCAAAGCCGAGGCTCTGCTCTCGCTTATAATGGAAGGCCGGCCTGATTACGGTATGAACGCCGTGGGAGAGGGCATGGACTCCCCTGGATCTGAGCTGCTGATCACTGCCGCCGACCGTGACGACCCGCGTCCGCTCTGGGTGCCGGTGTGGGGCGGTCCCAATGTCCTGGCGCAGGCACTTTGGAAAATGCGAGCCACGCGCTCACCGGAGGCGCTCGAAAAAGTGGTCGCCAAGCTCCGGGTTTATACCATCTCCGATCAGGACGACAGCGGTCCCTGGATTCGCAAGACCTTCCCAAAACTCTTCTATATCGCCAGTCCTGGTTATCATGCAGGGGGAGCGTATCACTATGCTACCTGGAGCGGGATTAGCGGGGACATTTTCCATGCTCGTTTTACTGGTGCAGACTTTAGCATTGTGGACAACCCATGGTTTGACAAACACATTCGCTGCAAAGGTCCGCTGGGTAAACAGTATCCCTTCATGAAGTATCTTATGGAGGGTGACACCCCGAGCTTTCTGGGCCTGATCAACAACGGGCTTAATATCCCCGAGCGTCCGGACTGGGGCGGTTGGGGCGGTCGCTACGAGTTCTACACCCCCCGTAAACAGAAATGGCATCTCGAGACCGAAACGCGTCCCTTCTGGTCTGACGCGATGGACGAGGTCCTTGGTGTAGACGGTCACTGGCACAGCAGTAACCATGCTACGATTTGGCGTTGGCGTTCCGCTTATCAAAACGATTTTGTCGCACGTATGGATTGGACTATCCAGCCTTATGATAAGGCCAATCATCCGCCTGTGCCCAAGCTGGATCACTCGGTGGAACTGACAGCTAAGCGGGGTGACATCATCAACCTTAGCGCCGCAGGCACAACCGATCCTGACGGTGACGATTTAACCTACGAATGGTTCCACTATAACGAAGCCGGTACCTTTACCCTTGCCAATGCCCGCACCGGCCAGCCGCTCAAGATTAAGGACTTCGATCAATCCAAGGCCTCGTTTACCGTCCCTACGAAGCGTTTTATGCCCCCCGGCACCGGTACGATGCACATCATCCTAGCCGTCACGGATAAGGGCACGCCGCCGTTGACTCGCTATCAACGTGTGATTGTGACAATCAATCCCTAAAACGCAAGTACAAGGAAGAAATCAAATGAAAAAATATGTCAGGGCAAATCGACCGGCCTCTATGTTTGTCTATGTAACCGTTGTGCTTGTTGCTTTCGCTTTCGCGCAAGAGGAACCTTCGAAGTCCGAGAGGAGCGTGCAACAATCCTCCAAGAACACGACAGGCGATTCAAATGTTCTCAAGAGGCCACGCGTGATTATCTCTTCGGACTTTCCCCCTCTGGACGTCATACCTGTAAGAGGGGTCAAGCCAGGCGACCCGCCCGAAAAGTGCTCCGATCCGGATGACGTTCAATCCATGGTCCGTTTTCTCCTTTATGCAAATGAATTGGAAATCGAAGGACTCGTGGCTTCTGCAGGTACGTTCGCCAATCTCGCGCGAAAACAAAATATTCTGGATATGCTTGATCTCTACGAGAAGGTGCAGTCGAATATAGCCAAGCACGATTCCAGATATCCCTCAGCGGACCAACTGCGTCCCATCACGTGGCAGGGAAAGGATGGAACCATAGGCACAAAAGACTTCGCTGGAGGCTCGTATAAGCCGATCGAAACTCTTATAGGTGAGGAGCATGACACAGAAGCTTCGGAGGCGATCATTCGTGTTGTGGACGAGCCTGATCCCCGGCCGGTTTGGGTTTGTGTCTGGGGAGGGCCACGGGAGGTGGCGCAAGCTGTCTGGAAGGTGCAGCATACCCGAGGACCCGAAGTAGTTGAACGTTTCCTCAACAAACTGAGAATATACATGATCGTCAAACAGGATTACACGGCGGATTGGCTCCTCGACAACTTCCCCGACTTGTTCATTATTCTCTCGGAGAAAAACTATATGGGTATGTTCTGAGATATGCATGGCTCCGATCAGGAACTTGCCAACCTGGAGTGGAGTAACGAAAACATCCGCCAGGGACACGGGCCCTTGGGCGCTGCCTACCCACGAAGTGGGTGGGATCCCAAAGTTCCGGGAGTTTGGGAGGGAGATACGCCTTCGTTCCTGCATCTTGTAAGTGGACTGCGTGGGGTAAACGATCCCGAGAAACCCGACCAAGGTGGCTGGGGTGGCAAGTTTGTCCAACCCGATCCTAAGAAGAACCATTGGTTTGACGATCCGATAGGCACGAAAGCAGTCTACATGTGGCGAGCCGATGTCCAAGAGGAATTCAAAAAGCGGGTCGACTGGATGCTACCGTAACGATATGAACCGTTTGGGAACGTGTAATCCTCAATCCACTCTTGGAAAGGTTACACCGATCACCACAATGTGGAAAGGATAATAAAATGTTCAAAAACTATTTTCCATTACTGATCGTGTTGCTCTGCCTGACGACTTCCATGTCCTCCCATGCAGCGCCGCTCAAACCCCGTATGATTGTGCTAACGGATATCTCACCGGCCCATCATGAACCCGATGACATGGAGTCGATGATTCGGCTGCTTGTTCATGCCGATCTTTTTGAAATCGAAGGCTTGGTGGTCACCACCGGCTGGAGCTACTCGCAAATAACAACGGAGAATCTAAGGCTTGTCCATGACGTGATTGATGCCTACGAAAAAGATTTACCCAACCTGCTGAAGCGTTCTGGGCAAACGGACTTCCTATCTGATGAAACCCGACAGCAAATAGGATACTGGCCCAGTCCAGACTACTTGCGATCCCAAGTAGTCATGGGAAGCAAAACCAGGGGGCAAAAGCATATCGGTGAAGGTAATGATTCCCCCGGAAGCAAGCTGATTATTCAGATGGCCGATGAACATGATGATCGCCCCGTCTGGGTGCAGGCCTGGGGTGGCGGAAACACACTGGCCCAGGCCATATGGCGAGTGCAGAAGGAACAAACTGAAGATGAATTGAAAGCCTTTCTGCACAAGATTCGCATGTATACAATCACCGACCAGGACAGGAGCTACAAATCCGGTACTCCTTTCGATATCAGCTCGCATCAATGGATGCGTAGAGAGTTTGAAAAAGATCTCTTTTTCATCTGGGATGATTGTGCATGGAAGTTCCAAAACGGTACCGGTAAAAGTAAGTGGGATGAGCATGCCACCCATATCCAGAAGCATGGCCACCTGGGCAATATGTATCCCAAATACAAATACGGAGTTGAAGGCGACACACCCGCTTTTCTTTATATCATGCCAAACGGTCTCAATAACCCGGAGATTCCGGGGCAAGGAAGCTGGGGAGGGTATTTTAAATGGGGCAAGGGGCCGGACAACAAAACCTATGCGTATACCAACCATCAAAATCCAGCAAAAGATAATTGTTATAAGCTCGAAAAACATTTCTACGAGGCAACATTCAACAATTTTGCCGCCCGAATGGACTGGGCAAAGGATGGCGCTGGAAATCGGAACCCGGTTGTTGCCGTGAATGGTGACGAAGGCATGAATATAATTACGCTTGCGTCACAGCAAGGCATGCCGGTTACGCTCGATGCTTCAGAATCGCACGACCCGGATGGTGATGATTTGACTTTCAACTGGTGGATTATTTCGGGACCGAGTACCTACACTCAGGATATTAAAATTTTAAACAGCAACACAAGCCGGGCCACTGTAGAGGTCCCCGAGAATTCAGTAGGTAAGACCTTTCATGTGATATGTGAGGTTACAGATGACGGTACGCATAACCTTACCAGTTACCGCAGAATCATCTTTGAACCCGTGCAGTGATTTTTTGACTATCTGCGGCTGCGGAGAAGGCCGCCAAGATTTTCTGATAGAATCAATAAAATGGAAATAATTAATGAAATCGGTTTTCTTGAGAAAGGAGACTGTTATGCAGATCTCGATGAAAACAAAATGTTTGTTTATTGTCGGCATTTTTTGTCTGTCGCTAATAAATGTGGCCTATTCCCAAGGCGTAGTAGACGGTGAAACTTATAGAATTATAGCACGCCATAGCGGAAAAGTGCTTGAAGTTCTAGTACTATGTCCGTGCAATAAAGTCTGTTAGGTCTTTTTGCCGATAGGGT
>CAZFOQ010000210.1:0-5354 GCA_964520535.1 uncultured Pirellulales bacterium
TCACCCCACGAATCCATGAAAAAACCTGCGGCGGAGCCGTTTAGTGCAAAATGTTGTCAAATTTTGTGAATTTTATAAGTTGCTGTTATAAAAATACTTAAAAAATGAGCATTTCGTTAAAATTAGGAGATAAGGGGCTTTCTGGTTGTAGAGCAGTTGTAGCGGTTTGCGAGTGAAAATCAGGCTTATTTTGAACTTCATCGGTACGCGCACAACGGCCCCAAAAATCTCTTTATCGTGCTATTTTTTCTGATCACAAATCTGAATGGTAACCAATCTTGCCAAAACCTATATCGACTTGTACAATATTTGTGGAGACTATGCAACTTGGTGGCCTTTCGCTCTTGTCGTAATTTGAATATCATTTTCGATTAATACAGAGCTTGGATGCATTTGCAGGATATTAGGTTAGCAAGAAAATGTCAGACAGTACACACATGAGTTCAACTCCTCCTGGCACCAGTCGATTTGCAACCACACACTGGAGCGTGGTACTGGCGGCGGGCTCACCTAAATCATCTCACTATCAAGAAGCTCTCGAGACACTCTGTCGAACATACTGGTTCCCCGTTTATGTCTATTTAAGACGCCACGGTCATACTACTCATCAGGCCGAGGATTACGTTCAAGGTTTTTTCACATATTTATTAGAAAAACGAGGTTTTGGCCGGCTTGATCCCCAGTGCGGTAAGTTTCGCTCCTTTCTGTTGGCCACATTAAAGCATTTTTTAACTGACGAACGTGACCGGGCCCAAGCTCAAAAACGTGGTGGTGGCCGGAGAGTTCTGTCTCTCAACTTTGAGACTGCTGAAAGTCATTATGCCATTGAGCCCACCCATCATCTGTCGGCAGATAAGCTCTTTGAAAGGCACTGGGCACTAACCGTGTTGAATCGGACCATAGGTCAGCTGAAAGCAGAGCTAGCCAGCGAAAACAAACAGAGCCTTTTTACACTCTTGAAAGCCTACCTGACCCAAGAAGAAGACTCTATTCCTTACGGAGACATCGCCACTAAGCTGGACATGACCAAAGGAGCCGTGAAAGGAGCTGTATATCGTCTAAGGAAACGCTACCGCGAGCTTCTATACGAGGAGATTGCCCAGACAGTTGCAACAAAGGATCAGGTTGACCAGGAAATTTGCGACCTTTTCGCCGCTGTTACCCATTGAGATCTCCAAGCAATAGAATGCCACAACCTCATTTGAAACCGGATATGTACCCTAGCACAGAAAAAAATCTGCTTCCGTGGCATAACCTTTCGGTCATTTTTCCCATGTTATAGGTAGAAGCAATCAGAATAGCGAAAGGAGCTATTATGGCTAAAGAGAATTACTGTCCACAATGTAGAGCAAAGCTGCCCGCAGACGCTCCAGAAGGCCTATGTCCGAAGTGTTTACTAAAACCTAGATGGGCAAATGAAACCGATGTTACTATTAATAAACCTTCGATCATCGAAGGTCCCGGCACTAAGATCGGTCACTATGAGTTGCTGGAACTGATCGGTGAAGGTGGCATGGGCCTAGTCTATTTGGCTGAGCAGAAAGAGCCTGTTAAACGCAAAGTCGCATTCAAGATTGTCAAACTCGGAATGGACACAAAACAGGTTGTTTCCCGTTTCGAGGCAGAACGTCAGACTTTAGCCATGTTGGAACATCCCAATATTGCTCACGTATATGATGCAGGAACAACTGATAGTGGGCGACCATACTTTGTCATGGAATATGTTGAGGGCAAGTCTATTACCAAGTACTGTGATGAGTATAAGCTTAGTGTTGAGGAAAGACTTAAGCTTTTCCGCCAAGTCTGCGATGGCGTTCATCACGCGCACCAGAAAGGAATCATACACAGGGACATCAAACCATCGAACATCTTAGTATCTGTTCAAGATGATAAACCAGTACCGAAGATTATTGATTTTGGGATAGCCAAAGCCATCACCCAACCATTGACCGAAAAAACATCCTACACTGAGCAAGGTCAATTGCTCGGTACTCCCGAGTATATGAGCCCCGAACAGGCTGAGATGGCCTATCAGGATATTGATACTCGCTCGGACATATACTCGTTAGGAGTGGTACTTTACGAGTTACTAGCCGGCGTGACACCGTTCGATGCCAAGAGGCTTCGCGAAGGTGGTATTGACCACATTCAGCAGGTAATCTGCGAAGAAGAGCCAAGAACACCAAGCGCTCGACTGACGAGCTTAGGGGATAAGGCCAAAACAGTTGCTCAAAGCCGTAGAACACAAATCATCACATTAACCAGACGTCTTCATAGAGAATTGGAGTGGATACCCATGAAAGCAATGCGAAAAGACCGAACCAGACGATATCGATCAGCCTCAGAGTTGTCAGATGACATTCAGAACTACCTTACAGGTGACCCCCTGGTTGCCGGACCCGAGTCCACTGTATACAGGGCTAGAAAGTTTGTGCACAAACACGCAGGTTTTGTGGCATCAGCAGCTCTGTTTGCAGTGGTGATAATCTTGGGCTTGATCACCAGCACTGCGTTCTCTATCAGTGCTGAGAAGGCCCGTGGCGAAGAGGCTGCTGCGCGTACACGGGCAGAACAGGCCCGAGAAGCCGAAGTCATTGCACGAACAGAAGTTGAACAGGCGCTTTTGCGCGCCGAGAAAGCTGAGAAAATGGAGCAGGACAGAGCCGACAAATACAGGAATCTTTCTTATGTCCATGGCGTTGCGCTGGCTGACGCGAAGTATCGCGAGGGAAATATACTCAATGCTCGACACTTACTTAGATCATGTCCTGTGGACCTCAGAAACTGGGAGTGGCATCGACTCAACTATGTCGTGGATGAGTCGCTTTTTACCTTTGGCCCTGGAGACGAGGCGCTGGCGTTCAGCCCCGACGGCAAGTGGATTGCTTCACAGGATTCAGGGAAATGGAATTGTAATCCGACTCATATCAAGATATGGGACGCCGCAACTGGAAAAAAAATACGCACACTTAGGGGGCAGCATGGAAACTTAGTCGTATCCCTTACATTTACTCCGGACGGCAAGAGGATTATCTCGGGAAGTAGGGATAAGCTAATCAAAGTCTGGGATGCAAATAGTGGTGAGGAGCTTATGACGCTCGCAGGCCATGAAGCCGGAATCGCTTCCTTAGACCTTAGCACGGATGGCAAGCAGATCGTTTCGAGAGACTACGGGGGCATAATCAAAGTATGGGATGCAGATAATGGAAAGGAACTACTCACGATCAATACGGAAACGGACAAGGCATGGTGGAACAAATTTGTGGCGATCAGTTCCGATGGCAAACGGATCATTGCTGGCATAAATGATAATAGAGTCTGCGAATGGGATGCTGCGACCGGCGAGAAACTAAGAACCTTTAGCAGCCAAGAGCAGCGTATCAGGATCGTCCAATACAGCCCCGACGGTCAGCAAATTGCCATGGGGTGTGGCGGTGGAATGCTCAAGATCATGGAGAGGGAAACGGAAAAGGAGATGATACTTCTGGAGGGCAAAGGGAGGGATAGCTCGGTAAGGTCACTTTGCTTCAGCCCGGACGGTCAGCGACTTGTCTCCAGTGGTGATGATCGAATGGTTCGCATTTGGGATACCAGTACCGGTAAAGAATTGATGATGCTGGTTGGTCACACTCATAGTGTCAGCAAGGTCGAATTCAGCCCGGATGGTCAGCGAATAGCATCCTCCGCTGATAAGAAGATCAAAGTCTGGGATGCCAATGTAGATAGAAAGAGGATCATTCTCAGGGGCCACAAAGAAAGAGTCCGATCACTTGCCTTTAGCCCTGATGGCAGGCGACTTGTTTCATTATGTGCAGACAATACGGTCAAGGTGTGGGATGTGTCGACATCCAAGGAAATCATGACCCTCAGTGGGCATGAGGATAGGATTTGGTCAGCAACCTTCAGTCCGGACGGCAAGCACATCGCCACTGGCAGCAAAGACGGGACGATCAGAATTTGGGATGCGTCCACTAGTGCGGAAGTTAGAAAAATCACTGGTGACATCGGCGAGATTTATTCTGTGGCGTTCAGTCCGGATGGTAAGCGACTTGCATCTGGCGGTTCCGACGGTCCAGTCAAAGTCTGGGATACATTTACGGGTGATGAATTGTTGTCACTGGAGGGGGATGACGGGAAGATGGTCCATACCATTGCATTCAACGCGGAGGGCACGCGAATTGTTACCTGTCGTTATCGTGGGTTCTCGGCCTGTGTCTGGGACGCGTCTTCAGGCGAGAAGGTGAAGGGGATACCTGGGCACCGTTTGGGAACTAGTTCCGTCGTGTTCACTCCGGATGGTAAGCGGATCATCTCAGGCGGTTATGATGCCGCGGTCAAAATCTGGGACATGTCTACCGGCAATGAACTTATGATGCTTCTTGGACACAAGGGGAGCGTGAATGCTGTCGCTGTTAGCCCTGATGGAAAGCGGATTGTCTCGGGCAGCTACCACTCGGCCAAGGTCTGGGATACGGAAACGGGAGCTGAATTGATGACGATTGCTGCAGACCGAGACCGGCCCGTCCTTGACGTAGCATTCAGTCCAGACGGAAAAACCATCGCCGGCGCTGGCGGCCCCGGGGAAGGCGACATAAGTTTGTGGCAATCGGGCACTTGGGATACTACCGCCAGTCCTAAAGGACAAATGGTGGCCTGTTGGGATTTTGAGTACTTTGATGAGAAAACAGTAAAAGACACGTCTGGTAACGGCTTGGATGGCCGGTTTATAGGTGATGCGCATGTCGTCGAAGATCCGAATAGAGGGGGGCACGTGCTGCATTTGGATGGAGACGGGGATTGGGTCAATTGTGGGAACGACTCGCGGTTTGATATCACATCCGAGATAACTGTTTCCGCTTGGATAAAAGTTAACAGTTTTAACAAATCGTTTCAGACCGTTATCAACAAAGGCAGAAGGGGCTGGATGCTTCACCGTTATTTTAGCAGCAACAACCTTTCCTTTGAGTGTCGGGGCGTCTCTGTATCGCGCAGCAATGTCGGAGGAATTCACGGAGGAATTAATGTCAATGATGGCAAATGGCATCATGTAGTGGGCGTGTATGATGGGGTGTGGGGATGCTTATATTTCGATGGGGTGTTGAATAGAGCAGAAGATGCCACCGGCGAAATAAACACAAATGCCTATGCCGTGTTGATTGGATCAAATGAAGAAGCAATGATGACAGAAGGACTGCCCGACCGTGACCGTGCGTTTGATGGGTGGATCGATGATGTGCGCGTCTACGACTACGCCCTAGCTGAGGCGGAGATCAAAAAGTTATTTGAAAAGAGCAAGTCTGCGCCGAACAGTTATGGAGAAGTTAAATAATGATAATCGGCTTGAGCCGCCTGTG
>CAZFOQ010000211.1:0-5297 GCA_964520535.1 uncultured Pirellulales bacterium
CGAATATTCCGCCACAAGGTGGAAGAAAGCATCCGGAGCAATCATACATACAAATTGACACCGCACAGATACTCTTCATATGCGGCGGCACTTTTGTCGGTCTGGAAAATATCATAAAAAAGCGGCTCGGTAAAAAAATGATCGGCTTCGATTCGGAACTATCCCGTGCAATTGATGAAAAGACCGAGTATAGCGATACGTTAGAGCAGGTCATACCCGAAGATATCATCGAATATGGAATGATTCCTGAAATGGTCGGCAGACTTCCTGTCATTACCACGCTGTCGGCTCTCGACGAAGAGGCGCTAATAGCGATACTGACCCAGCCAAAAAATGCGCTGAGCAAGCAGTACCAGAGATTTTTTGAGATGGAAAATGCCGACCTTGAGTTTACTAAAGGTGCCTTGCACGCATTAGCTCAGAAAGCACTCAAGCGTGATACTGGGGCAAGAGCTTTGCGTTCGATTACTGAGGAGTTAATGATTGATTTGATGTACCAACTGCCGGAAGAGTCGAAGCCAGGGAAATATGTTATTACTCGCGATATAGTTGAAGGCAAGGCGGGATTGTTCACAGCGAAACAAAAAGCAAAAAAAGAATCTGCATAAATACTATTGACTGAAACCACCAAGGTTAATCCTGTGAATAAAGTTCGGGCACAAAGAAATCGAACAATAACACTGGGACAAGCAGAGACTGAACAATACAGCAAGAATTTAACTTACATCTCTGAACCTATAAAAGAAAATGCTGTTGTTAATAAAATAATAAACCAGGATATTTTTGAAGTACTTGACTTTCTGCCGAAAAGCTTTGTTGACCTGCTTATACTGGACCCTCCCTATAATCTTACTAAAACTTTTACCTCAACTACATTTCGAAGGAAGAGCATAACAAAATACGCCGAATGGCTTGAGAACTTGCTGGTCAAATTGTTGCCAACACTCAAGAATACTGCCTCGGTCTATGTCTGCTCGGAATGGTATTCCTCGACTGCAGTACATCATGTTCTGGATAAATTCCTGAAGGTAAGAAATCGAATTACCTGGGAGAGAGAAAAAGGCAGAGGTGCAAAAATAAACTGGAAGAATGCCTCGGAAGACATCTGGTTTGCCACCATCTCAGATAATTATGTTTTCAATGTGGAAAACGTAAAGCTAAAGCGAAGAGTTCTCGCACCATATACCGATTCCAACGGACAGCCTAAAGATTGGGATGATACCTCTTCCGGCCAATTTCGCCTGACACATCCATCGAATTTGTGGAATGATATCACAGTGCCTTTCTGGTCAATGCCGGAAAATACTGACCACCCCACACAGAAACCGGAAAAACTATTAGCCAAACTAATTTTAGCAAGTACAAACCAGGATGATTTTGTCCTCGATCCGTTTATGGGTGCTGGAAGTAGCATAGTAACAGCTAAAAAGTTAAAACGAAAATTTCTTGGCATTGAAATCGAAAAAGAATACTGCCTGCTTGCAGCAAAACGCTTACACTTAGCTGAACTCGATAAATCAATCCAGGGATATAAGGATGGAGTATTCTGGGAAAGAAATACGCTATCCGCACAAAAACGAGAGATAAAACAAGAAATGTAGCTTTCAATACTGATATAGCTTAGGCACAGAAGATACGATTCATGGACTATGGTTAGTAGAGAACAGATCACAACTGTTGAAGACGGATTATTAGTACGGGCACCGGCCAAAATTAATCTATCCCTGCTAATAACCGGTAAGAGGCCCGACGGTTTTCATGAAATCGAAACGGTAATGGCCAAAGTCAACTGGTACGATGAAGTTCTCATCCAGCCCGGCCAAAGCTCAGGCATCGAGCTTATCTGTGGAGGATCTTGTTGGGCCCCGACGGGTTGTGAAAATCTCGTCTATCAGGCAGCTAAGATGCTCTTGGAAAGTTGTGGCTTATCGGCTGGCATCAAAATAATCCTGACGAAAAATATTCCTGCAGGATCGGGATTAGGCTCAGCCAGCAGCGATGCAGCGGCTACTCTTATAGGGCTTAACAGATTCCTGAAATTAGAACTCGACGGGAAGAGCTTGGTTGGATTGGCAGCAAACTTAGGCAGTGATGTAGCTTTTTTTCTGGATGGCCCTTTGGCATTCTGTACGGGAAAAGGCGAAAAAATTCAAAAACTGAACGAAAAATTTGATTTTCTGGCTATTTTAATACTTCCTGATGTAAATGTTTCTACAAAAAAGGTTTACGCCAATTATCGCCACGATGTGTTTCTCTATCGAAAGCTAAAGAAACGAATAAACGGCTATATTCAAAAAAACAGGATTGATTTACTTGCAAAAGTGTGCGCAAATATGCTGGAAGCAAGTTGCTTCAGCTTGGCTGAAAAGCTTGTTGAGTTGAAGAACAAAATAGAGTCGTTAGATATCGGGCCTTGCTGCCTAAGCGGAAGTGGTTCGGCAATGTTTTGTTTGGTCGAGAGCGGAGATGAAGAAAAAGCTATGGAATGTAAGAGCGAAATTGAGGAAAAAGTCGGCTGCACAAGCATTATCGTGAGAAACAATGGATGGTAAACTTTTAAGCGAGGCAAAAAAATGAAAATCAGTGAGGTCAGAGTAAAATTGGTCAGCAACAAAGATGACAGGCTAAAAGCTTTTTGCTCGATCACGATGGACGGTGAATTTGTAGTTCGCGATATCAAGGTTATCGAAGGTGCGAACGGTTATTTCGTTGCTATGCCATCAAGGAAAATGAGCGACCATTGCGACAAATGTGGAAGTAAAAACCATCTTAGAGCCAAATACTGCAATAATTGTGGAGCATCTCTTCATGATAACCGGGCAAGGAAGGATTTCAAGGGCAGAATGAAACTGCACGCCGATATCGCCCATCCGATTAATACCGATTGCAGGAGAAGAATTCAGGAAAAAGTCATCGTTGCCTTCAAAGAAGAGTTGGAAAAATCAAAGAAACCGGGCTACAAACCAGTAGAAATGGAAGAACCGGACGAAGATGTTCCTGAAATAGTCTCGTAGTGAAAGGAAATCTCCTACTGTGCAGTAAGGTCCTCAAGAACCTTATCGAGAGCAATATCCAAACGCTCATTGAGATCGTATTTGCCATCAGTAAGCTGTCGACGGACGTCAAGGATCTTATCCCTGCGTACTTCCGGCAGCGAAGCGATCTTTTGTAACACCTGACCTATAGGTGTATTATTAAGATTTTCAAGAATCTGCTCCATTATCAAGTCTTTATGTGCAGTGAACTTATCTCCCTTATCTCCGACAGGACTAATACGGCGATTCTGGCATTCAAAACAGCTGTTGGAATCAAAATCTGGCATTAAACTACCTTGCTTGACAAGCTTCAAAGCGAAAAAGTCCTTTTTTTCGCGTCAAAGACAGTAACCACTATATCTTGTATGTCCCCTAAATCCCTTTTGAGGCTCAATATTAAGTTCTAATATTGGTATCGACAACTATGCCCACAAAACTTTAGAAAAGATCGGTATTTAGTTAACCGCCAATAATGCTTAAAGTTACGTAAATTTTTGTCAAAATCAGGCATATTAGTACTGAAAATAATGCTGTTCTAAAACCTATATTGACTTTTGAGCAAATCTATCGAGTCTGTATGGGCTAATTGGGCAATATACTATATGTAGTAATCCCGGCAAATTCCAAAGTATTGAAAAAGATAGAAAACGATAGTTTTTTTGGCAATTTTTTTGTCCCCGTTTAGTCCACAGACCTGTGTCTGGGCTTTGAAATCGGCTTTGTTTGGCTTTGTTTTCCCGGAGCCAAAAGGCTGACTTTTTCCCATAATTCATTGTAAAATTTAAGCTTACATTCATTTTGGTTTTTTGCAAATTGGCTTTGAATTGGCTTTGTTTTTAGGTCGATTCCTGGCAGTATAGAGAGAGTTTTCACAAGGATTCTCCGGAAAAACAGCATTCTTATCTCTTTATTGTAAAGCCACTTATACAATTTTTCTTCTCCTGTCTTCTGTATTCTGTCTTCTGACTTCTGCCGTTGAGAATTGGCTTTGTTTTGCATAAAAAGGGTCGATTTGTCGAATACTTTCGACAACTGTCGAACAATTCCGCCTTCTGACGGAAAAAAGATTAGCGAATTAGCAGATAAGTTAATTGGCCTGCTAATACTTCTCATCATCAATCTCCAACCTGGGGTAACTATTAGATAAATTCTCTAATGAACTAATCCGCTATTGAACTGCTTTTCTCGGCTACTCGCTCCGAACTATCCTTAGTTCGTTGCATATTTTACAAACAATCCGCCAAAAAGCAAGCAAAATCCCCGTTTTTAAGCGAAATTGTCCTTTAGTCCCCGCTGCTTCGTGCCCAAGGTACGGCGGGGGCGTATTGAGTATTGCGTATGTCGTATGTCGAAATAGCAAAATTCCCGGTCATTGCGAAGGAGGCTCCTGAGGCTGACTGCGGCAACCTCAAAACCCTATCCCCTATACGCTATTATTTGCCTTTTGCATCTGTTCACGTGTTTATTATATTTTATAATGGGCCTGTGAAGTAAAAAACAACTCTCACCTCATCAGATTTTCCTATAGCCGATATTCATCTGTCTTTTGAATGAGGTCGCTGATGAGATCATGGAATTCAGTCAAAGACTTCGCCAGGTGCGCCTTCGGCAGCCTGAATATCATCAAGCGTCAATCCCGGCAAATCGCAGAGTTAAAGGTTGAAAAACAAAAACTGTTAGACCGACTCACAGAGAAAAATAAAATCATCAGGTCAGTTAAGATGGCACTGGATAACAACGGCGAAATTATCGCCGAACACTGCGCGTACTGGCGAAAGGACGGGCTCGGCAATATCATCGAAGGTCCATTCTGCATATCCTGCTTCATTACTGAATCTGCTTTGCGCCCCATCGTCGAGGCGGAAAAGCCGAACGATTATGTTGGAGATGATTCGGGATGGGTCCAGTGCGCTCACTGTCGGGCGCCGTTCCGGCAGAAACAAGTCGGCCGATATCTCAAAAATCATAAAGGACAAAAAACCACTTCAGCGCTGCCTCTGTAAAGGCCAATATACCCTCTAAACCCTATCCGCTATACGCTTTTTTTTATACGCCATACGACATACAATATACGCCATACGAAAAATTGCCAAACAGGCAATTTTTAATCAACATTTCCCCTCCGAGAAACGCCTTATATACGTAGGGTGGTTGTTATTTGTTAGCCCGCAGCAGTGCTGCGGGTTTGGTTCGTCGTTAGCTGTTAGCCGGGTGCATCTGTAGTTTGTAGGTAAAGCGGGCATAAAAATTGCCTTTCAAGTA
>CAZFOQ010000212.1:0-5244 GCA_964520535.1 uncultured Pirellulales bacterium
TAATGGATTTCGGGCTGGGGTTTTTCAACTCTCCTTTCCTCCTTGCCTCAGCCCGCTTTTTTTTACCCGAATTTCCCTTTGAGTTTTCCCCTTTTTTGATAAAATTAAGAGAGTTTTAAAAAAAATATTATATTTTTTTATTTTATACTTGACAGTATGCAGGTTGAAATTTAATAATAAAATCACAGACTTTGATGGTGGGTTTAGCAGAAGAATAAACGCGAGTAAAAAAAAACATTTTTTGAAAAAAAGTATTGATAGATAGGAAGGTTTTTGGTATAATTCGATAAACACATTCACAGGGCTGAGGATATCTCGCTTTTTCCTCTCCCTCCGCACCTCAGCCCTGTTTCCTCTTTTCTTGACTCCTTCGGGTCGAGGTTTTTCTTTCTCCAAATCCTGCCTTTACTAAAGTATTATCGTGTAAAAACTGCATTGCCTTAACTTCTTTTCGGCAAAAATTCAAACTTAACATATGACATGTTATTTTCCTGCCGTTCCCACACGGATAATTTTCAGGTTCAGTATCGTCTGGATGTGGTTTTGGCAGGTTGGGCATGGTATATAAAGAAATATCGCAGGGCATCGATGGGATGGTCATATAAGCCGTCTTTGAGCGGTAGTTCGCCGGTAGCATTTCCAGCTTGCGGATAATGATAACATTCCATCGCTTCTATCAGGCGGGGGCATTTGGGCGAAATAATCAGGGAGCTTTTGCCGTCGCCGGAGCGGATGGCCCGGCGGATTAACTCAATGCCTTCTAAAATCCCGCTGCGTTTATATTTTACTGCCACGCCCAGGGCCCGCAACTCCCGGACTGCACTTGTGCCGGTTACATCGTTTACGCTTTTGCCTGCGGGATCGCAAAATGTGGCAGCGACCTGCACTTCATCGACCGGTGTTCGGCTCTTGATTTCCTCTGCGTGCACATCGATAGTAGCCCTGCTACGAATGTATTCATCTATCACTCGCACAACGCCTTGGCTGTCAACTTGAATCCATAAACAAACAAACGGATTTACAAATCCAAAATCCAACGAGCGGTATAAAGGTAAATTCGGATCATAATCAATCGGCTGGATGTGTATCGCCGGCTCGAACTCATCGAAGACAACATTTTCCCGTGAAGGCCTTTTGCAGAGCATCTCCGCCTCCCAGCCCACTCTGCTGGCCCGCCGCATTTGCGTGATGCAATCATCTATTTTCAGATAACCGGCAGAATTTTTTGCCTTGCCCTGACAGTCGGGCCATAACGGGCACTGCGAGCAGTTACGGCCGGTGCATTTTTCAATCACTTCCCAAATGCACCACTTGAATATCGGCGTGCCAAGTTCCGGAGCCGATGAGACGATTTTCTGCATCAGGCCGTAAGGCTGGTGCATCGTACTGATGAGTTCCATCCCGGCGAGAATTCCCGCCTTGCTCTGGGTGGTAAATTTCGCCGCATTAAAAACATCCTCATCGAAAAGCTCGACCTCATCGCAGCGAAGCTTTTGAATGTGATGGCCCCGAACACTGGTCGCCGATTGGGTTAGAACTTCGGTTGATGAGCCGTTTAGAAAGCGGCATTTTGCTTTGAGGATTGGAGATTCGAGAAATTCTTCGAAGCCTTTATATAAAAAACCGACTAAATATTCGTACATCCTGTTTGACTGCTCGCCTGAGCCGCCGAGGATTCTGACCTGGCAGTTCGGCTTAAAGATACAATCCATAAGAGTCGCTACGGCGGCCAGTTCGGTCTTGCCTCCGGCACGATTGGCCCAGACGATGCAATCGGCGTTCACAGTGGCACGGCCATCATGGCCGTGTTCATGGGCTGGAAGCCCATGCCTCGTCTCGGCTGCGAAGCTGTGCCAGAGATAATCCATCGGGCTGTTATGTTCCGGGCAGTTGTTCTTGTCGGGAACATTTAAGCCGAGAAAGACCTTGACGTAATTTTTCAGATCGCCTCTTGTCGCCGGCCTGAGACGCCGAAGTTCGTTGTAAATGCGCTCTGCTTTTTCGATTGTATTGCAAGTCTCTAAAAATGTTTGATTTGCCATGATGTCCCCCTCTATTGAATTGTAGATTGAAATGAATTCCCCGATGAAATAGTAGTGCTAAATAATATTTCCTACTCCCTATCCCCTAAATATCTGCCGGTCAGCGAAAGATTGACGAATTTCTGACGGGATTGTTTTTTATTTATGATATTTTCATTGCTTTTCATTTAGAAATATGTCGACCCTACATCAAGTATATTCTCATGAATTTCCAATTCCGGCAGAGCCTTCTGTAAATTCTCAATCTGTTCCTTCTTTATATTATTAGATTTGTACATATATAGATCTTCCAGATTTGTTAATTCCTTCAAAGGTTCAAGATCGTTGACATCTGTCATCGAAGTAGCAAGCTTGCGTAAATTTTTCAAATCTTTAATGGGCTCAAGATTAGAAACTTTTGTATTGATAAATTGAAGTTCCTGCAGATTTGTCAAACCTCGAAGAGGTTCAAGGTCGGTTACTTTAGTATTCTTAAAATAAAGCCTGAGTAAATTTTTCAAATTCTTAATCGGCTCAAGATTAGAAATATTTGTATTGGAAAGATCGAGTATTTGTAGGTTTTTCAATCCTCGAAGCGGCTTTAAGTCAAGAAGTGGAGTTTTCGATATTTTTATGATATGAAGTTTTACAAGAAGTTTCTTCCATTTGGGAATTTCGCTTTGAATGGGTCGAATATAACTTAGATCCAGTTCACGCAGATTCTTGAATTTCTTGAGCAGCTTGATATCAGAAAGTCCCACACCTGACATATATCCTCTCTTGGTTTTATCAACAATGGACAACTTCGTGATACTTTCGAAATCCTCGCAAGTCATATTTTCTGGTTTTTTATTCAACTGAGCAGCAATAGCTTTCAGGATAATTTCTTTACTGGCTTTTTGGTATCGCTTTTGAGCTGGACTTGGTATGAATGGTTTATAAATTATTAGATTAATAAGGAAAAAAATAGCAAGAACAATAAAAAGTTTACTCTTGCGGCTTAAGTGTTTCTTTTTAATGTCCTTTTGCTCCTGTGTGACGGAGTCGTTTTGCATCATGAATCTCCCTGTGCAATCCTTGCCATCTGTGTGACAATCCCTCAAAACCGCATTTGCGAGGCCGCTTTAATTATCCGGCAATGATGCCGAAAAATCAAGAGAAAAATCGAAGATTTCAGCGATTCATTGCTGTTGTGATTTCTTGTTTTCATGGAGAGTTCGCTGCAGGAAATGTCCCACAATAATAATAAGGACCAGCACAGCCATAATGATCATTGCAGCATAGGGACTGTAGGAGGCCACCTGCTGATGGAGTGTGTGCAGGAAGAAAGCCCAGCCGATGATCGCCACGTATGTGCCGCCCAGCACAACGAGCATATTAATCCATGCCGGCAGTCCCATTAAAAATCCAATGACACAGCCGACGACCGGCCCGGTCATCCAGAAAGGAAACCATACAAAGGCAAACAATCCGATGATACCATACTTTCGAACAAAATCCTTGTTTGTCTCTGCAGCTTTTTGGATGCGATTGAAAAAAGTGTTGAGTCTTTTTAGCACGAGTAAATGACGCCAGCTAAAGACAAAAAGGGGATAAAAGATCAGCACGAGAATTGTCTCAATGATCATACTGACGGGAATGATAATGCTGTGGCCAAGTAAAACGGTATATCCGAATGCCATACCGGCGGCCCGACCGAACATGATTTCAACCGCAGTCAATCCAATCAGATCCTGGGCCTGCTCCGGGGAAGATATAAACTTAATCCCGAGCCAGAAGGAGTACATTAATGTCAGTGCGGCTCCAATCAGTAAAATGCACCCTTCCGGGCTGGACAGAAGGCTGGTCTTTATCTGATTTGCCCGAGGCAAATAATTTTCGCTTAACTGTGGTTCCTGGTTTTCCGCCATAGCTTCAATACCAAATCGAAAAGCAAATAGTGACTACCATTATAATGGATATTTCATATATTACAAGATTGCTGACAAAATCCAGCTTTCAAAATGTACAAACACATAATCAAACTATATTTTTAGCTTATTGCCCCTGCTTTTCTTCTGCCAGGACGGCTAAGAGTCTGCCGGCGGTTTGGGCGGAAAGCTGTGGCGGTTCACTCGTTATCGATGTGGGATTATCGATCTGCACCGCGGCGGGGCCGGCTAAAATGCCACCGGGCGAGTGCATGGAGATAATATCCAGGCAGGCCTTGCGGGCGGTCTCGGGCTTGTCTGATTCGGTCAGATGGACGAGTTTGGCGGCGGCAAGCGGTGCGTACCGGGCGATCATAGCGGCACTCTGGCGATAGGACGCGGCGATACGCTTATCGAACTGTTCGGCGAAGGCATCATCGAGAAGCCATTTGTTATAGAGATGCCTGCTAACGTTATATTTGTCCAGAACTGCCTGTTCGCCGATCTCGCCGCTGAACAAATCCTCAATTACATCAAGCTGTCTCTTGCTCAGGTGTTTTGCTGTGGCAATTGTCGGAACTCCGATTCATTGTATCAAAAGGTTTGGCAAAAAAAGGTGAATGGCTTATCAACGGATTAGCCCCCGTTAAATTGAATTTCTATTCTGAGCCGCAAAAGATAGTTGTTCATGCTCAGGCTTTTTTCCTGTGACGTTTGCGGTGACGCGGACGGGACTTAACGAGTTTGAGATATTTGTCTGATTTTTTTAAGCCTAACTGTCTTGCCTTGGTCTTGACCGAGCCGGCGGATCGGCGAAAACGCTTAGCCAGTTCTTCTGTCGGCGTATCGGGATACAGTTCGGCAAGCAGCTCTAAATCCTCCGGCGTCCAGTATTGGTACACATCCGTTTTCATCCCGATATCGTATGCTTTTTGCCGGACCGTGGTCAAAGGCCGGCCAAGCCTTTTGGCTATCATTTTTGTGTTGCCATGAGGGTAGAGTCTCTTTAATAGCTTGATATCTTCTTTTGTCCACGACCAGGGGCCGATCAAACGTTTTGTCTCTGTTGCCATTATAAAACCTTTCCTATCGCTTTGTTTCCGCAGGGAAAGTCGTTGCTTTATTGTCAGTATCGCTCTGTTGCCCTTACCGCTCCCTCACGGTCACGGCTCTGTTTTTATTAAGCTAAATTATTTTATGATTTGCATTATGCTCTTTTCTGCCTGATTGTCAAGAAAAATTCTGGTCTTGGCCATTCTGGGGTGCATCTGTATTTTGTAGGTAGATTTTCATGCAGCCAAGGGCTTTTTCTT
>CAZFOQ010000213.1:0-5216 GCA_964520535.1 uncultured Pirellulales bacterium
GAAAACCACGAAGCGGGTGTTGGAGATACAGGAATTTTCTTTAATACAGAAGGAGTGTAGAAAATCAGAAAATTGCTCTTCCCTACGGAAAACGTTACGGAATACTGAACAACTGATCGTAGATAAAAACCAGCCACACACAAACTCGCTAACATTTTAGAAGAAGGAGAATACTGTGAAAAAGAAATTATTAAGCACTGCCAATCTTGCCAAGATGTTCCAAACTAATTTTAAACAACTGTTTTTATTGATTTCCATGACGCTATTGCTCGTAATCCCTGTCAGCGCTATGGAGAGCTTTAAGACCTCGAACTACGGTGGGGGACACCAAATATGGTTCGAAGTCGAGGATTTCGACGCACGGAATCCGGATACCGACAGCGGCTTTGCCCTGAGGGATGAACCCAACGATTTTGGCAAGTCCATTACCAATACCAGTGGTGATGACGGGGCGTATATGCTGCGCTACGACTTCGACATCAGCAAGGCCGGCGGCAGCGGCGGGACCTGGTACTTCTGGGGTCGGGTGATCAATTCCGACGGCCGGTCCTCCTTTATGCTGGTGGAGGGACACCCGGGCGACCCGATGCCGGTGACGATTCCTCTGAGCGGTCTGACAGGCAAGATGCGAATCTTCGAGGATCACATCGGCAGCACCTGGACCTGGGCCAACGATACCTTTCATGATGCGCATACCAAGACGCTTCGAGACGGCATGAATACCATGTATGTCCTTGCCCGGGAGGACGGAGGGCAAATGGACGTCTTCATGTGGACGGACGATCCCAATTATGTGCCTACGGATGCAGATTATGAAAACGCCAAGCTGGCAACCGATGCTGCAACCTCAAGTCCGAGCCGAACCGGTGGCAAGCCACGGTTGAATTCGGCCGCACAGACGGATGCCGCGGTACCAGTTGTCAAAGCGCCTGTGCTGCCGCAGGGAACACGACCGCGCGTCATCGCTACCACCGACGGCGAAGTAGATGACCGCAGCAGCATGATTCGCTTTCTCCTCTATGCCTGCGATTTCGATATCGCGGGCATTGTGCAGGTGAATTCCAGATTCCAGAAGAGAGGCCATAGCGATAAGAAATGGATCGAAGCCCAACTCGACACCTACGAAAAACTCTTGCCGCAGCTGCGCAAGCACAATCCCAATTATCCGGACGCCAGCCAGTTGTGCAGCGTCATGCGTGTTGGGAACGAAAACATCAACGACCTATATGTTGCCCCGCCGGACATGGAGACGAAAAATACAGCCGGCGCGCAACTCATCATAGACACACTGCTTGACAATGACCCACGTCCCGTCCATGTGCTCTCATGGGGAGGTGCGAACACTACGGCGTCCGCGTTATGGAAATTAAAAACCGAGTATCCCAAGGAGAAGTTTGAATATGCCGCCTCGCGCATCCGCATCTATTGCATCTGGTATCAAGACGGCGGCGGCAAGTGGATTCAGGAGAACATTCCGCAAGCCTACATTAACGAAGCCTACTGCTGGGACAATGTCTGGGATTACGAAAGCTTCGATCATGCCCGTAAACAGGGTAAAATGAGTGCCAATCCTCAATTTGTACAAGACTATATGAAACCTGCCTGGTTGAACGCAAACGTCAAGACTGGGCATGGTCCACTCGGCGCTATGACTCCTCAGAAATATATTAGTGAAGGTGATACACCGTCCTTCCTGCATCTGGTCAACAATGGACTCAATTCGCATCTCGACTACACCTTGGGTGGCTGGGGCGGGCGTTCTGTTTATGACGATCCGGCTTTCCCCAATCACATCACGGATAAAGCCATCAAAGAAGACGACAACAGGAACAAGATGTATTGGCGCTGGGTTCCGGCAGTACAGAATGACTTTGCCGCACGCATGGACTGGTGTGTGAAGGAATTCAAGGAGGCCAACCACGCACCCGTCGCCAAAGTGAAAGGAAATCTCAATCGCGACGTGGAAGCCGGCGAAACCGTGACGCTTGCTGCTACCGCCACCGACCCCGACGGCAACACGCTCACCTGCAAATGGTGGCAATACGCCGATGCCGATTCCGCCACGGCGAACGTGACCATCGCCAACAGCGACTCGTTGGACAACGCCAGCTTCGTCGCGCCGAATGAGCCCGGGAAGCAGGTCCACATCATTTTGGAAGTGACCGATAACGGCACGCCGCCGCTCACGTATTACCAGCGAGTCATTGTCACCATTAGCCATTGAATAGGTACAGATTTTTTAAAATCAAGGATTGCAGTGTTTAGAGAAAGTCAGCATACTGGAGTAAATACAGGTTAACTCAATCGTACAGAAAATTAAACAACCACCACTAAGCAATAAGGTGAATGATTATCAAAAAAGGTCTAAGTACATAACATAACAAACTTAATTCATTGATAAAAAGGAAATGTATCATGGTAGTAACAACAGCGATCAAACGAGGTCTCTTGCTGGCTGTGTTTTGTCTGGCAGCAATCAGTATGGCCAATTCCCCAGAGGATATCGCCGATATGGTGGTGGCCCAAGATGGCAGCGGGGATTTTACAAAGGTGCAGGATGCGATCAATGCGGTGCCTAGCAACAAATCCATTCAGACGGTTATATTCATTAAGCCGGGCACCTATAAGGAAAAACTCAATGTGTCGGCAGACAAGAAGAACCTGAAGCTTTTGGGTGAGTCCTACGAAAATACGATCCTCACCTATGATGATCATGCCAAAACGACCAAGGATTATGCGAGCACACGCATTTATGCGGATGATTTCTGTGCGGAAAATGTGACCTTTCAAAATACTATAGATAGCAGAAAAGGGGGGAGTCAGGCAGCGGCTTTGCGTGTGGATGGTGACAGAGCAGTGTTTTACAAGTGCAGAATCATGGGGTTTCAGGATACCTATTACACGGGCGGGAACAAGCGATCCTATCACAAGGGTTGTGTCATCATAGGCACGACCGATTTTATTTATGGAAACGGTATTGCTCTGTTTGAGAACTGCACGATTTACAACCGGAAGGATTCCCATGTCACGGCTCATTGCCAGAAGCTCAAAGACGGCAAGCCCCAAAACAAGTTCGGCTACGTGTTTAAGCACTGCAGAATCAAGGCCTATCCCGGCGAAACCGTGACCAAGGCTTCACTGGGCAGGCCCTGGGGAAACGGCGCTCGCGTGGTTTATCTTTATTGTGAGATAGGCTCGCATATCAGGGATGAAGGCTGGTCCATTTGGAGAGGTAGGGAGAATCACAAAACCGCGTACTATGCTGAGTATAAAAACAGCGGCCCGGGACATAAACCGGAGAGCCGTCTGGACTGGACGCATCAGCTCACAGACGAAGAAGCTGCTGCATATACCAAGGAAAACATCTTTAAAGCCAACACCACCACTGCCGTCACCCTGGAGGGGGACTGGAATCCAAATGTGGATGAATTGGTCCGTTCAATTAGTACCTCGACTGCTGGCAGTACACTGCCTGCGTTTCCAGGTGCTGAGGGATATGGCTCGTTAACACGTGGCGGCAGGGGCGGGAAGGTCATGGCCGTGACGAATCTAAACGACTCCGGGCCGGGCAGCCTTCGTGCGGCTTGCGAAGCCGAGGGCCCGCGTATTGTCGTGTTCAGGGTTTCGGGAACGATAAAACTGGAAAGTGCTTTGGAGATCAAGAATCCCTATATCACCATCGCCGGACAAACCGCACCAGGAGATGGCATATGTCTTAGAAAATACCCACTAGTGATTAGCGCTGACGAAGTTGTCGTCCGGTATATAAGGGTAAGACTTGGACATGAATCACGTCGAAACTTAGATGCGTTTTCAGCCAGATATGTTGAAAACCTTATCGTTGACCACGTCTCAGCAAGTTGGGGTGACGATGAGACGATGTCAATTTACCATTGCGATAACGTAACTGTTCAATGGTGCATAGTCTCGGAAACCCTGAACCGCGGCGGTTCCCATGGGTTTGCGGGTATTTGGGGCTCAAACCATAGCACCTACCATCATAACCTTATCGCACATAACGTCAGCCGCAATCCCCGTTTCGCTTCGGGTTGCGGAAATACTGATTACAGAAATAACGTGCTATACAACTGGGGTTATCAAAGTTGCTATGGAGGTGAAAAACAGCAAAAAGGTAATCCGAAATTTAATTTCTCCAATATTAATATGGTGGCCAATTATTATAAACCAGGACCTGCAACTACACCAGGCGAGGTATCACATTGCATTGCTAGTCCTTCAACGCGCGATGGAGCCGCTGATTATGGCAAATGGTATATTGCCGATAATGTTGTTGAAGGCAATGCCTCGGTTACAGCCGATAACTGGAATGGTGGCGTACAACCCTCAAAATCAGAATTTAAACTCGATCAACCGTGGCCAGCTATGGCTATTAACCAGCAAACTGCGGAAGAAGCCTATGAGTCTGTTCTTCAAAATGTAGGCGCCACATTGCCCAAACGTGATGCGGTAGATGCACGCATTATTGACGAAACCCGTAATGGCTATGCAACATATGAAGGAATTCAATATGAAAAATCAAAGGTCGTAGCCGATACATCAAAAAATTGCGGTATCATTGAATCACACTTACACGTTGGCGGCTGGCCGGAATTGAAAAGCACACCAGCCCCCGCCGACACCGACCATGACGGCATGTCCGATGACTGGGAAGACAAATACGGCCTCGATTCGAGTAATGCTTCCGATGCCTCCCAAGACAAGGACAACGATGGTTATACCAACATCGAGGAATACCTCAACGGAACCGATCCGTCGGTATTTGTGGACTATACCAAGCCCGAAAATAATGTCAATGTATTGAAACAAGGCTAGCGTGTTTCATCCTTTGGATGGATCGCTGCGGTCACCTTAATGAGGGTGGCCAGAGATGTCGGTAAGGCAAAGCCAAAGAATGGAAAACCCAGAAAGGATACAATCATGACGAATCAGAAGCTTGAAAAATCATTGGAATCACCTAAGAGTACACAACGGGGCAATCGCCTCTTGGTGTGTGTCGGTATACTGGCTCTCAGTGCGACGGCATGGGCCGCAGACGTGTCAACGGTCCCCGCTTTTCCAGGTGCCGAAGGGTACGGGAAATATACGGTTGGCGGGCGCGGCGGTAAGGTCATAGAAGTAACCAACCTCAATGCTTCCGGTACAGGCAGCTTTGCTGCTGCGGTTGCTGCATCCGGACCAAGGACAGTCGTGTTCCG
>CAZFOQ010000214.1:0-5197 GCA_964520535.1 uncultured Pirellulales bacterium
CCAGACATCGGCAAGACAGCATAAAAATATTCAATATTAAAAGGACACAAGGCAATAATTGCAAAATACTATAAAAGGGGGTCTATATTGAATCAATCAGTATAGACCCTCTAATAATACAAATCACCTAAATCAACCAAGCGATCAATCGCTGCTTTAGTTAGCTCATTGTTCCTAACGGTACAACCGAATGTCGTCAAGTAACAAGACTCCTGAACCTCCGGTTGCACCGATCTTATCCAGACCAATGCCAAGCTGCGTAACGTTAGTCAGATCGATGCCAAAAACTGAGAGGTCGATATTCCACTGTGTCCATTCGGATGTTGCCAGATTGGCAGCATCGCCATCATAGACGACCTTAACATCGTTCAGTTTCACATATAGTTGCTCAGTGACGGCGTTGTTTGGATCACCATAGAACCACAGCGTCAGAACCTTAACATCGTACCTGGTCCAATCCTGCCCAATCGACAAGTCATTGGTGTTCGCCGTGATTTCTGAATAGCTTACAGTACTGTTATCATAGTAAAATGGAGCTGACTGATAACCATCGTGAACGATCTCGAATTCCATAGTTGGTTGGAAAGCTACAACATAACCCATGGTTGAGCCGTTGGTAGGGACTGCAGGGGGTTCAACGTAGCCGTCTATCCAGGTCAGATAGACCAGGTTGCTGCCCTCTTCTCCGGCCTCGATGTCATTGTAAGACTCGAAATCATCTACTACAAGGAAATCACCTGCTGTAAAGCTCCAGACTTGGCCCTTGCTTATCGTTGCGTCGGCACCGACCTCATCGATGCGCCAGTAGTATGTCCGACCCCACTCGAGGGTTTCGGGCGGAGTATAGCTGTTAGAATCCTGACGGCCCCGATATATGTCCGTGGTTGATGTATCGGCAGTAGCCACCGCGCCTTGGTCGTCACTGAAATATACGTCATGCTCGGCGGCATTTTCTCCAGGTGACCAGCTAAGAGTGACCGTCGGTTCGAAGCTGATAGCCGCCCTGTTACCGGGCTTAGGATTCGACGCGAGTTGTGTGATTGCTACCATTGTCTCGGGAATGTCCTCTAATGACAACGGATAATCGTATAACCTTACGTCGTCCATCAAACCGATGAAGTAGCGCTGTGCATCAATCGGTGAACCCAAACGAATGGCGCCTGAGAAAACGAAGTTATAGCCGTTGTGAGGATCTGATACCGGTTCATTTCCGTCTACGTAAATTGACACATCCCCGGCGATGTCCCAGGTGAGTGTTATATGGTGCCAGGTGTCGTCATTGACAGCCGCAGTTCTGATATCCATATCGGCATCATCACCACCCTCAAGGAAGAATCGGACCAGGCCGCCGGTTCTCATATTGATATGGAACTCGTTCTGACCCCCGAATCCGTCGCCGCTGCTGCCTTCGGCTCCGTAAAAGATCATGCCTCTATCGGCTAAGGTGGTCTTTATCCATACTGTTACGGAACCCTTGTCAGTACCTATCATTCCGGTCGGCAGCTCAACATAGCTTGCACCGTCGAACTTGAGCGCGTCACCGTTGAAGCCCGGTACCCATCGAAGATTGCCAACAGGCGTGCCGTGATTATCATGGCCGGAGTAGTCGGTTACAATATCGATGCCCTCGTAATCGAGCTTCCACCAGCCGATAAGATTAGGATCGCTGATAGGAATGTCGGGTAACGTTGTGAATCTCCAGGTATCGCCGTTGTGTTTTGTCGTACCATCAGCCTCGATTTCATCAATTCGCCAATAGTAAGTGGTGCCTTTCTCAAGGGATGCTGGAGTATAAGTTGCATCGGGCTGATTTTGCTTGAACTCGGGTGACGATGTGGTGGCATTAGTCACCGCAGCTTTGTCGGTGCCCAGATATACATCGTGTGTTTCTGCACTATACCCCGGAATCCAGGTGAGACTGACACTCGGATCCACGTATATGGCACCATCTGCCGGATTGGGATTTGACGCAAAAAGCACCGAGGTCGTGAAGCTCCAAACCAGACCTGTATGTACGGTAGTGCCGTTGGCTTCGACTTCATCAACTCGCCAGTAGTAAATGATGTTCGGCGTTAAAGTTTCAGTGATTTGATAAGTTGTTTCCGTTTGGCCCTCGCTCTTCAGATCGGCAGCTCCAAGAGTTGGACTTGTACCGAGGTACACGTTGTGCGTATTTGCGTTCTCACCTGCTGACCAGCTAAGTTGTGATGGGGCCACATTTTCAGAAGCGGAAGGTGGTTTTGGATTTCGGGCCTGTTCAGTGATACCAAGGGCATAGTTTACAGCCGCAGCGAGCAATTCATGGGCATTTTCATTCCATATAAAATATGATTGTTCGTCAAAGCCCAGACAAACCCTGATATCAGCAGCGATTTGGGGACTGCCATCTGCTGGAGCGACAGCCAGGGCTGCTCCCTTTTCATAGACGAAAATAACATCCCAGGTCTGGCCGTCACTTAGCGTGGCTGTTGCAATGACTGTGGCGGCAGCCCCTGCATAACCGTGGCCGCCAAAACGGGCAGGGCCATGCTCGCTCGTAATATCAGTAAGAACGCTTACTGTTCCGGTAAAGCCTGCAGCTAAGGGATGTCCAGGTGCCACGATATCTATGTTTGTTGTAGCCACATCCGGGGCATCTTCGCCGCCTCCGGTTATCAAACCCATCTCGTCCCAGCCCCATGCTTCCGTGACGATCATCGGAGTTGCTATTTCTGTAATTTCTTCTCTTATTCTGCCTGAACTGACCGACTCTGAAATAAAAACCAAATCAACAGCGGCTGCTGCCGCTTCTGTTGTTGGTTCATCCTCATCATCATCGATATATGTTACTGTGTGGCCAAGCCCTTCGAGGAAAGTTTTTATCAAGGCATCTCCCGGATCTTCCGGGTCAACTGAGGCTGTTACAAGTAGTATATCAGACCCTCTGACTCCGGTAGCCGAAAGAATAAGCACAGCTAATAGAAAAAGTAAAGTCCTTGTTAATTTTGTCCCAAACATGATTTGTCCTCCAAATAAGGTTTCTTGTTCCTAAGGTTAGTTTTTCAGGTGAACAACACGGAAAAGTTGAATGAGTTCCACAAATAATAGCATCATGTTTTTTAATGACACCGGCATAAGAACATTCTAATAATGTTTGTTACCCTCACTTCTTATTAAAACATATCCGCCCAGGATAATGTTTTTGATTTCCTTTCTATGAAAGCAAATGAAAGGAGATACTATAAATCGTCGCTATGAAGGAAAGATCTTCCAGTATCTGCCTTTATTGTATTCCATCAATTTTCCTTAATGTATGATATAATCGGTAGAATCAAGCTGCATCTAAACTCAAGCCGACAGCTTAGGTGCCAAAAACACAGGTCTTTCTATATTATTTATATCACATCAACAGCCTTGCTGTCAAGAAAAATATCCGGCTTTTCGGCCCTGTTGATGTTTAATATTGCCTTTTATGGGATAATCAAATGCCGCGGTGATTCTGACTCCTTCGTTTACTGTGTATTTGTATCCCTTTTTCATAACACCCAAAAACAAACGGGGCTTAATCGGCATAAGCCCCGAATTTATTAGCATATAGAACTCTAAGGCTCGTTATTGAGAGGCCCCAACTATCGTATACTCACAAAGCTGCATATCAACGCAGATTGTTACTCCATTAGCAGTTACTGTTCAAGTAAAGTCTGGTCATTCAAAGGGGCATAAAGCCAAATATCATCAATGAACACCATACCTGAGCCACCGGTAGCGCCGGTTTTCTCAAAGCCAATAGTAAGCTCCGTGACATTAGTTAAATCGATACCCAAAGAAGCCAGATCAACTGAAAACTCCTGCCATTCTGTCTGCGTCAGGTCGCCATCGTAGATTGCCTTGGCACCATTTACCTTAACGTACATCTGCTCAGTAACAGAATTATTCGGATCGCCATAAACCCACAGCACCAATGACTCAGGAGAACCTACTGTCCAATCCGTCCCGATGGCCAGATCCGCAGTATTTACTGTAACCTCTGATTTGTTAGCGGCAGTGTTGTCGTACATAACCGGAACTGATTGCCTGCCGCTATGAACTATAGTGGTTTCCATAGAGGGGGCTGAAAGATAACCTATGGTCGAGCCGTTTGCCGGGTCATTAAATTCACCATATCCTCCATCCGACCAGGTAGCATAGACCAGATTACTTTCATCGCCTTCCTCAATGTCATTGTAGGATTCGAAATCATCCACAACAAGATATTCGCCGGTCGTGAAGCTCCAAGTACTACCCTCCCAGACCGCAACGGCATTGGCATTATTGACCTCATCGACACGCCAGTAGTAAACACTGACTAAATCAAGAGACAGAGGACCATAGCTTGCTTCTGAAACGGTTACGGCCGGAACTGTACCATCAATTACAGATTGCTCGTCGTCGCTGATATACACGTTATGTTCGACCGCATCCCTGCCGGTTACCCAGCCAAGGATCACATCTATAGAAATGTCCGTGGCCCCATCTTCGGGATCGGGTTTTCTTGCATCAGTCGGTATGTACATGAAGCGCACCTCGCTCAGACCGTACTGTGGGAAGGCATCGCCGCCCCAGTTACTATTAACGGTAATCTTCACATACTTAACCGGTACGTCGCCGAAAGGAACTATGGTATTGGCGGCATAATCATCCTTGCCGGTTGCTTTATTAAATACGGAGACACTATCGATCCGTGTCCAGGTGGCACCGTCGGTTGAATACTCTACCTTAATATCTTTGAGACCAAGCCCGGCAAGAAAAGACTGCCCATTATAGTTCCATACCAACATCTCATGGAGCTGATAGGTTTTATCAAACTCATACTGGATCCAGGCCGGTAGAGCTTGCCCCTCAGCAGTTGCCCACATATCCTCGATATCAGTCGAGTGGAGGTCATTGGCATCCAATCCGGAGCCGTCGATGGTCTTTTCCGGTCCCTGATCCGCAGCCTGACTGGAGGCCGTTGCGGAAATGGCCTGGCCGGGAATCGGCCTGGCAAGAGGCTCGACCGTAAAGCTCCAGATATCGCCCGGAAAAACCGTGGAATCCGGCGGGGCATTGACTTCATCAATACGCCAGTAATAAGTTTGGTCGAATTCAAGTCTTCCGGGATCATACGAGTTGGCATCCTGTGTTACGCCGCCGATGCCGTCATTAACGTCATCGAAATTCGTACTGAAGTACACATTAT
>CAZFOQ010000215.1:0-5107 GCA_964520535.1 uncultured Pirellulales bacterium
ATTATTTCTTGGTAGAGGCTGTATTCCATTGTATATAGCTTGGAAACGAGTTGTTTTGGGCTCTTCTCCCGCAGCAGCAGTGAGTGGCTTTTTGATCTTATTGTTTGCGGGGCAGACCGTGAATGGTCGATGGAGCCTGACGCCGTCCAGAACCAAAATAAGCTGCTCGAATGCAGACTCATTTTGTTAGGGCCTCTAACTAATCATGACTCTTTTTGCCCATAGAAAGGAAATCACGATGAAATGTTCGAATAGTCTAAATCGCGTTGTATGTTTGGCCATGGTGTTACTGATATCATGTATCGCTTCTTTAAGCGCAACCGAATCAATCAAACCACGAGTGATCGCCACGACCGACGGGGAGCGTGACGACCAGAGCTCCATGGTTCGGTTCTTGATGTATGCCTCGGACTACGACATCGCGGGTATCGTTCAGGTCAACGGCGTTCAGAAAAGTGGTCATAGCAAGGACAAATGGATCGAAAAGCTCGTCGAGAAGTACGATCAGTGTCTGCCCAATTTAAGAAAACACCGTCCCGACTATCCTAGTACCGAATATCTGTTAAGCGTGCTGACGGTCGGCAACGAAAACCGGCATGACCTGCGCAAGGCTCCGCCACTGCTCTCGGACAGCGAGGGGGCGCAACTGATCATTCGCACCCTGCTGGATGACGACCCGCGTCCCGTGCACATCCTCGCCTGGGGCGGTGCCAATACTCAGGCCAATGCCCTGTGGCAGATCAAGGAGAAATACTCCGTCGAAGAATGGCAGCGGGCCGCCGCCAAGGCCCGTCTTTACTGTATCTGGTTTCAAGACGGCGGCGGCAAGTGGATCGTGGAAAACCTCCCGGAAGTCAAAATTTATGGAGCATCTGCACCAAAAAGTAACGGCGGCTGGCGCTACGTGTGGGACTACATGAGCGTCGATGGGAAATTCAAGGGCCGGATGAGCAAGAATCCCAGGGAGCTTCAGACAATCATGGACACGCCCTGGCTGATGGAACATATCAAGCAGGGACATGGCCCGCTCGCGGCGGCCTATTCGCAGGACTATACCAGCGAAGGTGATTCACCGTCGTTCATGCCGCTCATCGCCAATGGACTTGATCAGCATAAGGATTACACCTTGGGCGGATGGGGTGGGCGTCCCAACTACACGAAAGGGAATTTCATGGAGAATGGCTCGGACGAACTCAACGGCAAGCCAAACAGTCATTACACATTCCAACGCTGGCTTCCCGCCGCGCAAAACGACTGGGCCGCACGAGCCGACTGGTGCGTGAAGTCTTATGACGAAGCCAATCACCAGCCGGTGATCAAGTTGGCGCATGCTTGTGAACTCGATGTTCGACCCGGAGAACGCGTGTCGCTGAGTGCCAAAGGTACCACCGATCCGGACGGTGATGAGCTGACCTATCGTTGGTGGCAGTATCGGGAGGCCGGATCCTACGATGGCAGTGTTCAGATCCAAAACGCTGACAAACCGGAGGCGTCGTTCATCGTTCCCGCTGATGTAGAAAAGAAAGGGACGATCCCAATCATCTGCGAAGTGACGGATAACGGTACACCTCCGCTCAAGCGTTACCAGCGAGTGTTTGTGGAAGTCAAACCATAAAATTTTGAAAACCATTGGGACTGAATATAAGAGAATTGGAAAGGATGGAATTATGACTGTGAGAAAACTGAGTGAAGTGTTGTGTGCTGTCGTCTGCGTTCTCGCCCTGATGCCGAACGCATTTGCCGCAGATACTCCGCAAGTTCCGGCGTTTCCAGGCGCCGAGGGATATGGCTCGGTGGCGCGCGGGGGACGCGGTGGCAAGGTGATTGCCGTGACCAATCTCAATGCCTCGGGGCCGGGAAGCCTGCAGGCAGCCTGTGGAGCCAAGGGCCCGCGCATTGTTGTATTCAGGGTTGCGGGTACAATCGATGGGAATGTGAATATCAAAAATGATAATATTACCATTGCCGGCCAGACAGCACCGGGAGACGGCATTTGCGTAAAAGGTAATGTTGGCATCTCCGCCAGCGATGTGATCATTCGGTATATCCGTGTCAGGCCAAACGCCACGGGCGACGCAATTAGCGGCAGGGGCATTGAAAATGTTATTCTCGACCACGTATCATGCAGTTGGAGCAATGACGAAGTGCTGTCTATTTATCAAGCAAAGAACCTGACCATACAGTATTGCCTTATTTCGGAAGCTTGCCAACGCCAAAACAGCCATCGGTTCGGCGGCATTTGGGGCGCTGAAAACGGCAGCTACCACCACAATTGCTTCGCGCATAACGACAACCGTACGCCTCGATGGTCCGGGAAGAAAAACGAAACAAACGATTTCAGGAACAACGTTTTATACAACATTGGTTACGGTGGTTGTAACGGAGCTTTATCCGGAGACAAGATAAATATGGTAGCGAATTATTATAAACCCGGTCCCGCCACGGCGAGCCCGTCAAGAATAGCGGCGTCCTATGGTGGGGATTGGTATGTGTACGGGAACGTTGTGGTTGGAAGCGAGGACGTAACCAATGACAATTGGAAAGGTATGGCTGGCAAATATACAAGAAAGGACGCACCGTGGCCGGCTATGCCTATCAGGCAGGAATCTGCGGAAGAAGCCTACAAGACCTTTCTTGAACACGGTGGGTGCTCGTTGCCAAATCGGGACGCTTTGGACAAACGCATTATTGAAGAGATTCGCACCGGTACCGCGAAATATGGTAACAAAGGTATCATCGATCATCCCAATGATGTGGGCGGCTGGCCGACTCTGGCTGCAGGGACTGCTCCTGAAGACAGCGACAGCGACGGCATGCCCGACGCATGGGAACGCCGTTATGGGCTCGATCCCAAGGATGCGTCTGACAACGTGAAGGATAAGGATAAAGACGGCTACACCAATGTCGAAGAATACCTCAACAGGACCGACCCGGCCGTTTTTGTGGACTACACGGCCAACGAAACCGAAAAGCCCCGGTCCCGGATAATCGTCTCCACGGATATTGGCGGTACCGATCCCGATGATTTTCAGTCAATGGTGCATTTGCTCGCTTACGCGGACGTCCTTGACATCGAAGGTCTCATTTCATCGCCCTTCGATATGGGGCGCAAAGAAGACATTTTGCAGGTCATCGATTGCTATGAGAAGGATTATGCCAATCTAAAGACCTATTCCGACCGGTATCCCACGCCCGATGCCCTGCGTGCGATCACGAAACAGGGCGAAATCGATCGGGCGCCTTACGCGGGCGTGCGACAGTCGACGGAGGGATCACGGTGGATCGTTGAATGTGCGCGACGCGACGATCCTCGCCCACTCCATGTTCTGGTCTGGGGCCTCATTGAAGATCTCGCCCAGGCACTGCACGATGCACCCGACATCCTGCCCAAGCTGCGCGTGTACTGGATCGGCGGGCCGAACAAAAAATGGTCCCCCGATGCCTATCAATACATCGTCGATAACCATCCCGAGCTGTCAATCATCGAGTCCAATTCCACCTATCGTGGCTGGTTTGTGGGTGGTGACCAGGCGGGCGAATGGGGCAATAAGGGATTCGTAACTCAACACATTGTTGGCAAGGGTGCACTCGGTGACTTCTTCAACAGCAAGATGAGCAAAGTCAAGATGGGTGACACTCCCTCTGTGGGCTGGGTGCTCAAGGGCATACCTAGCGATCCGTCGAAGCCGGGCTGGGGTGGGCGTTTTGTTCGGGCGTGGGAGCGTCCCTATGTTCGTTTCGACCGGCTCACTACCCAAGACGATCGCATGGAGATTTTCGGCATCTTCGAGTTAGTACTGCCACTCGGTGACGATGCTCCAGATAAGCCCGAGACGCAATTCCGCGTCGGCAATCAGAAACTCGTGGGGCATGCACCTGGTGACGGCACCATGCGGTTCCGTTTCTGTCCGAAGTCGAAAGGGACTTTCAGCTACAAAATCAGTGGTAACGTGCCTGCACTAGAGGGCAAAGCTGGCAAGATTTTAGTGACCTTGCCCAAAGCTGAGCAAGCGGATAAGCCATCGTCAGACCTTCCAAACTGGTGGACTGACGATCCGAATCCTGCCTTTGCTGAGGGCAGTCATCACGGCGGCAAGACCGTGAGTCGATGGCGTGAAGACTTCCTGGCGGACTTTGCCCAGCGCATGCTCCGCTGCCAGAAACCGGACTCGACCAAAACCGGGAAAGCGGCACCACCCGCATCGGAACCGGCGTCCGACAGGCCGCGGGTTATCGTCACGAGCGATGGTGAAATCGACGACCAGTGCTCGATGATTCGATTTCTGCTGTATACGAATGAATGCGATGTCGAAGGGATCGTGTTGTCATCTTCACAATATCATTCGGAGAGTCATGGTCATTGGGCAGGGAATGACTGGGTTGACCCAGATCTGGCTGCCTACGAGCAGGTCTATCCAAACCTGATAAAGCATGATCCTCGCTATCCAACCCCCGAATATCTTCGTGCACGTACGGCTGTGGGCAACGTGAAGACAGAAGGGGAAATGGCGAAGGCAACGGCAGGATCAGACCTGATCGTGAAGGTGTTGCTTGATAAGTCGGATGATCGACCCATTTGGATGCAGGCCTGGGGGGGAATGAACACGATCTCCCGTGCGCTGAAGACGATCGAGGAAAATCACCCGGAGCGGATGGCCGAAGTCGCTGCGAAGTGCCGTTTCTTCTTTATTTGGGAGCAGGATGCGACCTATCAGGAATACATTCGGCCGCATTGGGGCAAGTACAACATCCCCACCATCGTTTCGGATCAGTTCGAGGCGGTTGCGTACCGTTGGAAACAGATTCAACCTAAAGAAATGCAGGTCTATTTCGATGCGGCGTGGATGAAAGAAAACATTTTGGAAAACCATGGCCCCCTGTGTTCGATCTACCAAGCGCACAAGAAAACCTATGAGAGAAACAACTTCGAGTACTACGCAGGAGATTTTCAATCCGAAGGCGATTCGCCCTCGTTTTTTCATAACATTGTGACCGGGTTGCGGAACATGGAGTCGCCGGATTGGGGCGGCTGGGGTGGCCGCTACGTGCGGGTGCGTGAGAACACCTGGCTCGATCCGGTACCCGTTGAAGGATACACGTATCCGGA
>CAZFOQ010000216.1:0-5067 GCA_964520535.1 uncultured Pirellulales bacterium
ACAAGAACTCAATGGAGGCTAAAATATGTCGCTTAAAGTCCCGCCATTCGGGACAATCACCTATTAAAATCTACTCAACATGGCTTTATCACACTTCTCCCTCGCAAAAGTTTGACTTCCACGAAATAATCAATTGAAAAACTCACATATTTATCTGCCGGTTGTAAGGCAAGACCAAAAGCCATTGCACAAGCCGCACGTCAAAAGTAAAAACCACTTGAATGATACAAAAACGAAAAAGTCCGCTTCCTGGGTGTAAGTATCGTTGAAAGCATAGTATTATCAGAAGGTTTATGAAAGGGCAATAAAAAAGATAATTCTGCTCAATCTCTAATCTCTGATCAACTAATCAACTCAAGGAAATTTATCAATTCGTTGGCCAGATCCCTTCGACTTCCCCCTCGATTTCACTCAGGGCTAAAGGCTTTTTCAAGATGACATAATCGAGTATCAAGCATCGAATCACGAGTCACAAACCACGAATCACGTATCCAGCATCGAGAATCGAGGATTAGATTGCCGCAGTCGGCCCCAGGGGCCTCCTTCGCAATGACCGGGAATTTTGTTTTTTCGTCGCTCGGGCCACGGGTCACGAGTTGCGAGTCCGTATCAAGGACAATTTCAGTAAAGATGCCGATTTTGCTTGATTTTTGGGCGGGTTTGGATATAATGCCTCAGGAACTAAGGGTATTGAATAATGAATATCCAATGTCGAATGCTTTGGAGGGAATCAGGGGGGGAAATAATGGCCATAGAATCACAAATCTACATTTTTCACCCTTTGTCATTCTGAACGGAGCGTAGCGTAGTGAAGAATCTCATTTTTACATTCCAATCCCAGATGTTTCGCAAGCTCAACATGACAAAAACAGGCAAAATAGAGAGTATAATTCACACTTTTTATGCAAAACAAAGCCAATTTTAAAGGCAGAAGTCAGAAGTCAGAAGACAGAATTCAGAAGAAAGTAAATATGTATAACTATCTGAACAATAAGGATATACGGACGCTTTCTTTCGGGTGAATTCCTTTAATGACTCTCTGTATGTTATCAGGGATCGGCATTAAAACGAAGCCAATACGAACCCAAAACGAACCCAATTTTAATGGCAGAACTCAGAAGTCAGGAGACAGAGGACAGGAGACAGAAGAAAAAAATGCAAAACAAAGCCAATTTTCGAAATAGCCAAATGAACGTAAACTTAATTATAACAAAGGATTACGGTAATTTTCGGCCTTACGAACGGTGGAAAAACAAAGCCAAAACAAAGCCAATTTCAAAGCGGGAGTTTTTGGCTTTATTAAAGGGGCCTTGGATTTTTTAAAAAACCTTATATTTCAGTTGGGATTAAAAAAAGCCGAAAAAAACGTAAGCCACTATAAATTAAAGGTTTTATGGTTTTAAAGAATAGCATAAGTCAGTCTGGATAACAGCGTTTATGTGAAAGGTGGACTTTAATGCTTTGGTACGTTCTTAATGGACTTTACCTGATTATATGGTCAGCATTGCTGATACACTGTTTGGGTCGTCGTGAATTTTTTCCGATAATTGGTCGGAAGTGGGGCACTAAGATTTTTTGGCTGTTGACTTTCGTTTTTTTCAATCCGCTGCTTAGCCTTATATATATAATCTTTGGGATTTTATTACGTCCACGAAAAATCGGTGAGAATTCTAAACCTGTATATTTGGGTTCTGTTGTTGCAATAATATGCGTTGTTGCTGTGCTTGTGCTTTTCGAGTTCTCTTTTGGCAGTTATGAAGCTGAGCCTGTAGTGATTTTAAGTGGATCCGGAACAGACAATCCGGGGGGCCGGAGTGGTGTATTCTTTAAGTTTGAGCCACATCTCGGGATAATAAAGGCAACCAATAAAGTCCAGACTTATAGTTCAGCCTCGACAGAGATCGATGCAAGAGTAAGCATACGCAATATTATGCTTGTTTGTCACAATCCTCATTATCTGCTTGATCGTATAGCACGGGAGTTTCAGAAGTCTTTGGTCCGGTTACCTTACGTAGACAGAGTCGCGTATTACTCGTATGGAACTTGGCCGAAGAAGGGCAGTCTTTTGTCTGATGTTTTCATTACAATTGATATGTCCGATGTTAATGAGAATAATTTGCTTCATGGTCGTAAGCTTCAGGCAAAAATTGAGTGGCAGGCCAGCAATTCAATGTTTGGAGGTCTATCTCATTCATTTGAAACATGCACATATCCGGTTGTACAATTCAATATAGAAAGCGAACTCCAGCATATCAGTAAGATGGTTGGAATTGAAAGTCCACAGGCCAAATATAAGCTTGAAGCAAATAATATTTCCAGTGAACTTATGAAATCCATCAAAAGGCAGTTTGAGAATCTGTTGGACAAGTATGGTGAGATGCCTCAACTGCCTGATGTGCTTTATGGGACCTACCATGAGTCGCCTGAATTTTCCTTTATTGCAGACAATAATGTACAGCGCCAGATTTCGGGCAACAGATTATTGAAGGATAATATTACAGTTTGGCAGTTTTCAGATGGACACCAAACTGAAGAGGCATTGGCGAGTTATTATGATGAATTGAAATCCCTTGGCTGGACAGCAGATGACCGTGACAATGATTATCTGAAAATGCACAATGGCACTGATCGTATTTATATATATCGCCAGCGGCGGCGCGAGGTCGAGGCAGGTCGAATCGTCTCGGGCCATTCTGAAAAGCAGCCGATATCCGAAGCTCCAATGATTGCACGTTATGAGTCTTGCTGGACCGAAGAACGTATACAAAAGGTAATGGATGAATTATTGGACAGCAGTGTGGGTGGGAATACCCTTCTGATTTTTAAGGAATATTTCCGCACGCCAAGGCAGCGTGAACGTTTATGTTCTATCATCAAAGAAAGCTCTACCCCTTTGCTGGACGGGTATCTCGTGCTCGCCGGCTTCTGGATAGATCGTGGTGAGCTGGAAAAAGGCCGTGAGGCGCTAATGCTCGCTCGGGCAATGCAGTATGCAGAAAAGGGGAATAATGTCAAAGCCCAGGAAATTGAGAACCTGGTTGAGAAGCTGGGTGATGAGAGTTTGGCCGAAGTTACAATCAGCGAGGAGATATTCTGTAAAACAGGTTTTGTAAATGCCAATGAGATTGATGAACTAACGATTGTAGAAAGAGAGCTGGATGAACCCGTACTGTTTTACAGACTTCTTGACGATGGGGAACTTCAGACTTTAGCGTTGCGCATTATTCGCTCCCGAGAACCTTTGCCTTCGACGACCTATCGTTTACTAACCGTTGAGAAACGTGAGGGAAGTTCAAGCTCCAGTGAAAAGGATGGCACTTTAGACTTGAATGGTGGTTGGGTTGCAGAGTGCTATCTCCATAGTTTGACGGACGAAGATAAATCCATGCATTTAAAAGTTGAAAGCCTCGATGATGAAAGATTTCGATTTGTCGTCACAACCGAATCGATTTGAGATGATGATTTCACTCTTTAAGTAATCTCTTTGACTCCAACGCCATTTCCGACCTCTGTTTATCGGCAAATTTTGATGCTCTGACTATCGTAAGATTTCTTTAATTAATTAGCCGGTGTTTAACTCCAGCGGTCCTGCGGATTGCTTACGTTATACGTCTTGAATTGTAATCCATAACCTATTAGGTGTCTCATGCTTTTAGTTGATCAGGATGGGCTTGCATGTTTTGCATTCTTTGTCTTCTTTGGATGGGCGGGATGACCTTGCTGTTGTGGTTGCTCCTGGATAAAATCCATTACAGGAAATCTCAAGTTTACCGACCCCATTTAAGTTCATAGAAAATACATCTGAGAATATTCTTGTTCCGCCTTTGGCAGCCGGTGGCGTTATCTGTAATTCTAATTCGTAACCATTACGGATTCTTTTTTGATTGAGGACCTTCATGATACCTGCTTTTGAAAAAGCTGATTCAATCTCGAATTCCTCGTTGTAGTTGCTTATCACATTAACTTTTTTTATCACGGATTGTTGAGAGTAGGCCTGATGAACTGTGATTGCTCTTGGGCTGGTTGTAAATCTCGCTGGTGCACTAAAGGTCCCGCTGACTATCTGGGTTTCGGGATGAGATATGCCAATCTCGAAACGCCCATCCAGGATACTTTCCAGTTTCTGCATATCAACCTTCGGTTGGAGAACAAACTGCCTTGCTTTAACTGAAGGGTTGTAGTCGACAGTGATACAATCGGAAGTTGACTTGAAACTTGTTATTGAAAAGGGTTGATTGTCAAGACTGTGAATTGTAATCTTTGGACAATTGGCATTCGGTTGCATCAGCATAAGGTTCATTGTTTTTGGTTCATAATCAATCTTCGCCATAACATTAGCCTTTATGGCCAGTTCCACTTCGGGATTTGTTTCATCATTGCTGTATATATAAATTGGTTTCGTAGTTCTGCCAAGTTGTGTATCTGAATAGAATCCGACTTTCAACGATCCTCTTTCCCCGGGGGCATATTCTTGTTTCGCCAAAACAAATGGTGTGCAGCCGCATGTTTTTTCAACCTCAACTATTTCGAGAATACCATCTCCTGTGTTGGTAAAATTAAACTCACAGATGTGAGTTGTTGCCGGACCGACATTACCAAAATCGTGAATCACTTTGTCAAAGGTAATTCTCGGCGTACTTTTAGTGGTAGGTGTAATAAATTTAGGTTGGGACGTCGGTCGAGTTCGCCAGGCTGTCTGGTTGAACCAGTCAGGATCCAGCTCTCGTCGCGGCATAACCTGTTCTTCACAACCAAGTTGCATTAGCAATAAACAACCGGCAATAATAATATACAATATCGATTTGTTCGGCTTCATTGTCTTACTTCCCATATTATTTTCTGTGACGGAATCTTCAGCCAATACATAGGGATATTCAATTTGGCGAAAAGGACACCGTGAAACGACGATTTTTCAGATGACCCCCTTCCAGTCGTATCGCCGAGTTTTATATGCATAATTATACCCAAATCAGCCTCCAAAGTCAAAGCCTTTTTTTATTAACGAATTGAGGAGGGTGCATCTGTATTTTGTAGGTAGATTTTCATGCAGCCAAGGGCTTTTTCTTC
>CAZFOQ010000217.1:0-5066 GCA_964520535.1 uncultured Pirellulales bacterium
AGTATCAATTGTTAAAGAACTAAGCCATTATCATTTTTCTTGGAAAGTACAGTTATAAGACGTAGTTGCCTGTATTTATTGTAGTGATTAAGCTGCTAAGGCGTAGATAGCCCGATATCAAATATGAAAAGCAGTTATTGACTAAAAAGAGCTATTCGGCTATGCTGTGTAACTGTCATTTCCGCATGAGTAGGAAATTGGATTATTTTTTTATATTTGAGAGATTTTGTAATGCTCAAAAGAACACATAATTGTGGCCAGCTTCGGCTTGAAGACGCCAGCCAAAAAGTCGTCTTAGCGGGTTGGGTACAATCTTATCGCGACCATGGAAATCTTGTATTTATCGACGTTCGAGACCGAGAAGGTCTAACACAAATAGTGTTTGATCCGGAGATTCAGCCCGATGCCCATAAAGTAGCCAGAACCATCCGCTGCGAATGGGTAATAGCAGCCGAAGGTGTTGTTCAACCAAGAAGCCTGGGAATGAAAAATCCGAAGCTGGCAACAGGCGAAATTGAGGTCGCGGTGCAGCAGCTCGAAATATTAAATACCTCTAAAACTCCGCCGTTTGAAATGGAAAACGCCGAAAAAACCGGCGAGGAACTGCGGCTAACTAATCGGTATCTGGATCTTCGCAGGCCGGTAATGCAGCATAAATTACTAACCCGGCATAAAGTCACTATGGTTACTCGGGATTATTTCGATAAACTGGGCTTCTGGGAGATTGAAACCCCCATGCTGGCTAAAAGCACGCCTGAAGGGGCAAGGGATTTTCTCGTGCCCAGCAGACTGCTTCAAAACCATTTTTATGCACTACCCCAATCACCACAGCTTTTTAAGCAAATCCTGATGGTCAGCGGCGTTGATAAATATTTCCAGATAGTTCGATGTTTCCGTGATGAAGACCCCCGCGCCGACAGGCAGGCGGAATTCACACAGATTGACGTCGAAATGAGCTTTATCAATGTCGATGATGTCATCAGAGTTCACGAGAATCTGGTGGCGAGAATCTGGAAGCGGATACTGGATATAGATGTGGAACTGCCAATGAAGCGGATGTCTTACAGCGATGCTATGGCTGATTACGGGACCGACAGGCCTGATTTGCGTTTCGATATGAAGCTTAAGGACATTTCCGACTTGGCCGGGCAAAGCACGTTCAAAGTCTTTACTTCAACTATTGAAAAAGGCGGAGTTATCAAGGGGCTTTGTACCCCCGGCGGAGAAAAATATTCCAGAAGTGATATCGAAAAAACGCTTACCAATTTCGTTGGCGATTATGGCGCTAAAGGATTAGCCTGGACCAGAATTAAAGCAGAAAACGGGAAGCTTACATTATTTGGCGGTTCGGCCAAGTTCTTCAGCCCGGAATTACAGCAGCAACTCATCGAGCGTTTCGGAGCCAAAGCCGACGATCTGCTCTTGTTTGTCGCTGATAATCCGGACGCAGCTAATAAGGCCCTGGCCCCCCTGCGGTGTAAACTTGCACGTGATTTGAAACTTTACGATCCCGGTAGATTTGAATTTGTTTGGGTTGTAGATTTTCCGCTGTTTGAATGGAACGAGGATGAAAAACGATACGATTCGTTGCATCATCCTTTCACCAGCCCTGTTGAAGAGGATTTAGGCAAACTCGAAACAGATCCGGCAAACATCCGCTCTCGGGCATACGATATTGTAGTCAACGGTTCTGAAATCGGCGGAGGAAGTATTCGTATCCATAATCCACAAGTGCAACAGAAGGTTTTCGACCTGCTTAATATATCAAGGAAGCAGGCACAACAACGGTTCGGCTTCTTCCTGAAGGCCCTGGAATATGGAGCACCGCCGCACGGCGGAATTGCCTTCGGCCTCGACAGGCTCGTGATGCTGTTGACAGGAACAGACAACATTCGAGATGTCATTGCATTTCCGAAGACCCAACGAGGCCAGTGCCTCTTAACCGAAGCACCGAGTGCAGTGGATGCCAAACAGCTTAACGAACTAAATCTGCGAGTGCAAAGACACTCACATATAATCGAGGAAAATCACACAGAACAACAGCAATAGACTCGTTAGTGGCAAAATAAGCCGAAAATTAATGTCAAATGATTGTCTGGAGGGTCTAAAAATGAGGATATTCATAGAAAACTTGACATTAACAATCTGGGTGGTTGGTCTGCCGTTAATTTTGGGATTTGCGGGCCATTTTTTATTCTATAAAATGATCCGAAAAGCTACCAAAAGCTCGAAAAACTTAATCGATGATTTGTTAGTAAGACATTGTTACAGGCCATTCCAATGGACTGTCGTTCTCCTGATAATTCGTATAGCTCTTGTGGCTACACTGCCTCAGGAACAAACAGCCAGCTTAAATCACATCCTTAGCTTATTCTTCATAGCAGTTATATCCTGGCTGCTGATTAAAACCGCGTATGTGCTTGAAGATATCATCGTCAGAAAATTCGAAGTTGATGTAAAAGATAATCTCAAAGCCCGCAAAATTCATACTCAGCTAAGAGTCCTGAAGCGGTTGGTGGTAATCGTTGTATGTATTGTCGCTCTCGCTTTGATTCTTATGACCTTTCCCAAAGTCAAGCAGCTCGGTACAACAATTTTAGCTTCCGCAGGCATTATCGGCATTGTTGTTGGTCTTGCCGCACAGCGAACCATAGGAACATTTATCGCCGGCCTGCAGATCGCTTTCACTCAGCCGATACGCGTCGATGATGTGGTCATAGTGGAAAATGAATGGGGTCGAATCGAAGAAATCACATTGACTTACGTAGTAGTCAGGATCTGGGACCTACGGCGTCTGATTGTACCCATTACATATTTTATCGAAAAGCCCTTTCAGAACTGGACCCGCGTCACGGCGGATATTTTGGGCACTGTATTTATTTATGTCGACTATACGGTGCCCTTCGACTCAATCCGGGAAGAACTGCAGCGTATCCTGAAAAAATCGGAGCTATGGGATAAAAAGGTTTGTGTGCTGCAGGTTACAAACACTACTGAACGTACGGTTGAATTAAGGGCACTTATGAGTGCTTCCGATGCCTCGACTGCGTGGTCTCTCCGATGCCAGGTCAGAGAAAAACTCGTTGATTTTATCCAGAAAAAATATCCAAAGTCTCTGCCGAGATTCAGAGCGGAAATGGATTCATCCAAACCAGTCAGGCAAACCAGAAAGAAGAAAACAGTGTGAAAAGATTTTTCAAGCGACGTGTCTGAGTGAGGATTCGAATTCAACCCCCGTAAAAACTAAGGGCAAAATACCAACGATTTATTTTGGAGTTTAACTTTGTTTCTTAAGCGATTTCATATAAGTCGAATCTGGAAGCGGCTTCTGAAATTCTTACAACTGTCACCCCTTTCACTGGCGGTAAAATGTCAGTTAATGTTTGGATTGGCAGTTGTCTTAACATTAATAATTGCACTTATTTTGCCCTATATATGGATGAGACAGCTCGTAAAAAAGGATTATCTTGATACTGAGCGAGCCAGAACCGAGATATTATTATATCGACAACACTTTCAGCCCAGAGGCTCCAGCCAGTCGGCACTTGCAGCATTGGACAACACCGGCCAGGTCCTCGATCCGAACAATCTTCAGATCAATTGGATTCGCTTCACAAATGAAAATGGATTGGAGCAAAAACAGCTTGATCAATTAACTCATGAGCAACGAGAGATAATCGAATTATTAAAAGCTGAGGATAGCAGAAATGACATGATAAGCTTTAAGAAAATTAACGGAATTCCTCATAGCAATTATATAAGAATCTTTCGGGCAAATGACAACTGTATCAGTTGTCACAACTCACAAGGTTCAGCCGGTGCTTTTTCGCCAAATGAGCTGATAGGTGCCATCGTTGCTCAAAGTCCAGCCGCCGAAATCAGTAAAACAACTCTTTTGAATTGGGTTTGGGTGAGCGTAGCCGGACTCATAGCCGGAACCGGTGCGATCATATCCTTTTATTGGATTACTCAGCGTGTAATCCTCCGGCCAATCCGGCACCTTAGGGCCATGGCAAACAATGTTGCAGAGGGCAATCTCGATATAAGAAGTTCTATAAAAACCGGTGATGAATATGAGAAACTGGCCAGTGCCTTCAATAATATGCTCGATGGTCTGCAGGAAGCCCAGGAAAAATTGCGACAGGCAAACAAACAACTCGACGGTAAAATAGCAGAACTTTCCGATCGAAATATTGAACTGTTCAAGGCTAACAAACTAAAGAGTGAGTTCTTAGCCAATATCTCCCACGAGTTCAGAACCCCATTGAATGCAATTCTCGGCTTTGCACAGGTGCTGCGGGAAAAACCCGCTCTGCTAACCAAGGACAAGGCCCGAAGATACATAGAGAATATCATCACCGGCGGGAACAGGCTCTTGAATATGATTAATGATCTTCTGGATCTGGCAAAAACAAAAGCCGGTAAAATCGAATTACATATAGAAAAAACCTCTGTGCCGCAACTTATTAATACTGCCGTAGCGTCCTTTTCGCTGGAGACGAAGAAAAAGAAAATCAAAGTCAAAATCCTGCCCGAGCCTGACCTTCCGCCTCTTACAACAGATGCCGGTAAGGTCCAACAGATAATCTATAATTTTCTCAGTAACTCGGTAAAATTTACGCCGGAACGAGGCAGAATTGAAATTCGCGCCGGTCTCAAGCAGGATGACAAAACTCTCCGGATCGAGATCACCGATACCGGCTGCGGCATCGCAGAGGATGACAAGGAAAAAATCTTTGAAAAGTTTGGCACAGCCGACGGCTCTTTGACACGTCAATCGACAGGTAGTGGTTTAGGGCTTGCTATCAGTGCCGAATTAGCTGCAATGCTCGCAGGCAGTATGGGAGTGGACAGCGAACTGGGCAAAGGCTCAACCTTCTGGCTCGATATCCCCATTACACTGACTAAAGAAGAATCCGATCCGATAGAAAAGAAGGAAATACCCTCAGCTTAGCCTCAAATTATTCTGGGAGACAAATACAGATTCAGGCCAGCTTTTTCTCACCTAACAAGCTCAGAGCTACATGCTGTTTCCACACTATTCTGTTTGGAATTGGTTATTGGTC
>CAZFOQ010000218.1:0-1579 GCA_964520535.1 uncultured Pirellulales bacterium
TCCTGAATCTTGACCGGAACAATGTACTGTTTGGCGAACTCCTCAATCTTGGAAGTTCTCCTCGGCAGCTTCACCCTCTTATCGGCCACTATCCTCTGAGAAGTATCGAAAATATAATTTCGATATGTCCTTACTTCCTTCTTATCGAAGTCCCAGGCTATCTCGACTGTCGGATTATGGGTATTGTAGAGATTCAGAAACACCCTGAATCTGGCTTCTTTCTGGAACTTTCGGGCATAGGTCGGCTCAGGCAGCATGTCACAAACGCAATTCTTCACATGAAACCTGTGTCCCATCAAAGTCACATCCTCGAAAGATTGCAACCTGTCAACCTTGAGGATCCGGTAATCGTCCTTACCCGTCCTCAAGCCTATAACTACATGAAAACCCGAACTCGAACCAACGTCAACGCCCATAATAGTCGGCTGGTCGTACTTCTCAAACTCGAACTGATAACCGCAACAGTCGTAAACCTCCATCAAAGTCAGAGCGTTCATCTTGGGCATGAACGGTAAGCCGAGAGAAAATTTGTAAACCTTTTCCAGATTCGCATCGCTCTTATCGCTGTAAGCCTCAAGAATCGAATACGGATTGACCTTCGGAGCGTTCAGGTCGGATATGTGATATCCTTCCCAGTTCTTCGACTCCGTACCAAATAAGTCTTTGCGCTCGGGATAGTCGGCGATCCACATTCCCCGCCAGCTCAAAAGACCGCCACAATATTTGCAATGGCAGCCCTTTTTATCTATTAAATCGGGAAATTCCTTGTCCGGTGAAGTGAGCTTGCCACATCTGCATGACCGATACCAGTACATCTGATTCGACTGCTGGAATAGTTTGTCTATACCGTAATTGGGAATACTCGGATTGCTCAGACATGTACATTCCTTAACGTCCGAGTTCATCATACTGGTCAAAGCACTCCTGACAACCTCGTTGGCATCGTCAAACATATCCAGTTCATCTATATCCGCCTTATCTATTTGGGTACTTCTAAAAGTCATGGACTCGGACTGCAAGCCCTCAATCACCTTGTTGAGACCGCCGCCGTCCATGAATAAATTCGCTTCACCAACCCGCTTGTAATAGGTCGTATCGGTATTCTTTACCAGCCGGCCCAAAGTCAAGGGATTTTTCTTAATGACTACATTAAACCTCGATTGTACGAATTTCCTCATATCCGTATCGGTCGGAAAGACGTACTGAACGCCCTGTTTGTACCGTCCGGACGCCATGCCGTGAATACTGCCTAAAATCTCCGTCTCAGAGAATCCCAACCCCCTCGCCTTCCTGACACACTTCAATCTCGCTTTGCTATTCAATATCCCTATGAGGTACGGCCGCTCGTCAAATGAATATATATCACCGTTCGCCAGGACAATCCGAGACTCCTCTATCCAGTGTATCGGACTGACCATGTCCATGCCTTTTGTATCGAGTTTCGCCATTTTTAGACCAAAAATAAGGAAAAGTGTAAACTGTTTACATGTCTATACCCGCCCAACCGCCCACTAAACACTGTATTTCTGAATGGTGAATTATAAGGTTCAACACCAGTCACTGGCTCATCTCCTTTCTA
>CAZFOQ010000218.1:1679-3114 GCA_964520535.1 uncultured Pirellulales bacterium
GAAAACTCAGAACACCTGGAACGGCAATCTGAGGTTGACCCCCAACCACACCACTCTTAGACTGGACCAAAGGATGTGGCATCGGAGGATACCTCAAACATTCACCCTGAGTATCACCCAACCTGTTAAAATACTTACAATTACTACATTGATTATTAACCATATTTACTCTCCTGAACGATTGGAACCATGATTAACGCTTACCGTTGGTACGAGTCGTCTTGCATCCGCCCCTGCCTCGGTTAGCCCTTTTGCCACCACCTGCATCCTGCTCGAACATCTGGAAAGGCTCACGATAAAGTTGAGCAATCTCTGATGCAGACAAAGCCCCACGCTTCGGTACATTTTTCTTTGCCATCTTAATCCACCTTTCAAATGTGTAAACTGTTTACATATTTCTGCGTTTCTACGCTAAAATCAACGGTTTTCCTGAGTAACAATATAACTTGTAGATATTCAAATATCCTCAAAACACCTTATGGATATTAAAATAACTATCCAATATCCATAACCACCCTTTTCCTAAAATCAATCGTATTGTAAAGCCAGACAGTACTATATATCAAGCCCCACCCTCTGGGGGGCTATGGGTATCGCTCTGGGAATAATCGTCTTGTATCTGGAATTCGGAAGGTATTCCTCCTGTAAGGTTGTCGGAAACGTCCTGTAAAGGCTCAGACTGTCCAGAGTTTACATCCTCTATCATTGAGCTTTCTACCTGCTTTACAGCCTGCTCAGCAAGATACTTGTTAGCGTAGTACAGGTCTGCAATCTTCCTCATATCCTCAGACCTCTTGGCATCGAGCATTTTACCAGCTAAGTTCTCCTCTGGTAGCTTATCAGCCTGGAAGCCGCCGATCGTCTTGATTATCGCACAATGCGCAGAGACTGCGGCGGCATATCGCTTGTCTTTATAAGCAGCATCTGCTATGTCCAATAGCTTATTTTGCTCTGAAATTACTGTTATTTGGTTATTAGCGACAATAGGCTGGATTTGTCTTTTTATTTCTTCTTGTACTCGTGGGTTATTGAATATTTGAGTATTTCCATATTTAGCGGTCTTTATGGTATAGCCTGCAGCTATTAGAGCTTGTGCTTTATCAGTACAGCCGTTTGCTATGTAGTTGGCTACAATGAGTTGTATTCGTTCTTGTGTTAGTCTTTTACCTCTATGTGGTTTGTTCTCAGGGCTTAGAGGTATTTGTGTAGTTTTCGCCATTGTTTGGTTAAGTTTATTCAATATTTAAGTTAATAACTCATTAGATTTGATAGGTAGCTCATAAGTTGTTGTATTTAAGTGTGTTATCATATTCAGTTGGTAGCTTGATATTTAAGGTTCAATAACTTCAATAACTCATAGTCTGATATACTAAGTGTCCGATTGATATTTGCAAAGGGAAAATAAAAATAATTATCGTGGTTTTTGGCTCAATAA
>CAZFOQ010000218.1:3214-4981 GCA_964520535.1 uncultured Pirellulales bacterium
AGTAGAAAGGTATGGTGAACTATGAAATTATCAGCAGAAAATGTAAATAAAATCTTTATGGATTGTCTTTTTAATGATGGTGAAGATACTTCAAATCATATAACCAGTCCTGGTATCGTTTCAAATGTAGGATTTCATCCAGAAAGATTGGAATCACACAAAGAAGAAATAAAGTCGATGCTTGATTGTTTACCGGAAGCATTTCATAAAGATACTGGCGGTGGCACTTCTTTTCTTAATGCCTGTATGGACAAAGACAATCATCAATGGGGCGAACATCAAAATATGGAACAACTATTTCAACTTGGCAATGCTCTCAAACTTTCGGCATGGTTGTTGCCAAAAGAAATATGGTCAAGTTTGCCCGGCGGTATGCCTTATGTTGGATTAACTTTTTAACTTTAATTAGCTCACCGGCTATACTCCCGGTCGGCAAGGCCGTAGCCTCAACGCAAGCCGGGGGTTTGAAATACAATAGTTTATTACTGTTTTCTCAAAGATGTAAATCAAGAAAGTAGGTGTTAAAATGGAATTAATATTTATCGGCAAGAAGTTTTATTTTGAAAGTAGTACCAGAATGAGTTCAATCTATACAATAGATGGACAGCGGTACGATTGGGGATTTGTCCAACGAGACCTCAGCCAAGGTAAATCCATCCATATAAGACCTGCAACAGAAAAAGAATTAATCCCCTACGCAAAGCGATTAGCTACTATAATTAGAAAAGGGTAGTTTTACCCGCAAAGAAAGGATAGAGTAATGAAATGGTATATAACATTTGGTCAAATACATATTCACCGTGTCAATGGTAAAACTTTTGACCGTGATTGTGTTGCCGTTATCAATGGCAATACTCCAGAGCAATGCGATAAAATGGCGTTCGAGCTGTTTGAAGGTAAATTCCACGAACATTCAAATCGAGTACCACCCATGAAATATTATCCACGTGGATTTATTGAGGTTAATCCAGAATCAGAGCAAATAATAAATAACCAAAGGGTAAAAAATCAAGGCTAATTACCCCTAACCGACCTGAGTTCGTGGCTCTACGGGGCTGCTGTGGAATGAGAATATAAGAATGTGAGGTAAATTATGAATAACGACTATCATGCAATGCCGGACAAAGATTTGGCCGGCTACAATCAGTTCGTAAGGCGTATGATTAGACGCCGAGAAGCTGAGAACAGGGAATTTGTCGCTTGTTGCTGGTTTGCGATCCAAATTCTCATAATCATCTGGGCGATCTGTTTTATCGCCCAGAAGGTTGCCGAATTGTCCAGGGCGATGTAAACTGTTTACATCTGAACCTGCGTTTTTAGCCTAAAATAGAGGAAAAGTGTAAACAGTTTACACTTTTTTAGGAGGGTGAAATTATGTTGCCTGATATGTGGATTTTACTCATGGGAATCGGAACTATTTACTTTTCAATCGAATTAAGGAGTTATTATGGCGGACGAAAATAACCTGGCTCAGCTTGAGCACTTCGACAACACTTGTTGGCAGTTTTTCTATGATTCTATGCTTAAAAGCCAAGAATCTTTTTTCAAAGTTTACCAAGAATGTCTTTTAGCTGGTAATATTCTCAAAGCAGCCAATCTTAATGGCGCTGCTGCCTCAATGAGAATTGCTTTCGGCAAGTTGGCTACCGAAGCCGTTAGACGTGGAATCCTTCCAGCCCAGAACATCGAGGGCCTTGACGAACTCAAAAAAATAATTAAAGAATATTCTTGACAAAATTTCTGAATAATATAACTTGACTTCATGCT
>CAZFOQ010000219.1:0-4915 GCA_964520535.1 uncultured Pirellulales bacterium
ACAACAAGGTTTTCGAGGCGGCAAAACGCCTCGAAAAGCCTTAATCTATTCAATGTATGATTCCAAACAATAAAGAGCTGACAACTCTCTCAAGCTGTCAGCCCTTTAAATGCTCTGGGTGTTTCGTTTCTTCTTGACAGATTTGTCTGAGCTATGTAGAGTGTTTTTTTCTGTTGTCGTAGTAGGAGCTACTATATCTTTCACCGAGTTTTTCATCCATAGAAAACAGCTTACTATGGTCACAATGCCGTAAGAGTGTGGAAGGAAGGGAGGTTTGAATAACAAATCCGCGAGATCAAAATCTTGACAAAGAATCTTGTGCTGTTGCGAAAGAAAGTCTTTTTATTTGGAGGAAAAAACAATGAATATGAAAATGCACATCTTCTGGCTTGCTGTTGTGCTCGTTGGATCCAACCTGTGATGTAATGTTTGATCCTCCTGATGAAGGTAAAAATGAGTTTGGCAGTAGTGCTGATGTGTTCGACATCGATAACGATGGGTATGCTGATGTTCTGATCGGGGCTCGCCGTTATCCCAATGGCAATTCGATTGGCAGGGTCTACGTTTATTGGGGCAAGACAAATGGTTTTGATAACACTGTCGGTCTGACCATAACAGGTGAAGCTGCCAATACTTCACTGGGCGGCGATTTCATAAACTGCGGCTATGCAGATGATGACCGGTATGGAGACGTTCTTATAACTGCCTATGATTATAATCGTCAGCAGTCTCGGGCCTATCTTTATAATGGTGGTCCGCAAGGCAGTATGGATGCAGTAGCAGACCATATTTTCACTCCAGAGCCGGGCAGGAACGGAGTCTTCAGGAGCGTTTTGGTTGATTTGAATAATGACGGCTACGGGGATATTTTCATGGCCGGAGCTTACTATAATAATCTTCAAGGCAGAGCTTGGTTGTGGTATGGTCCATTCAATACTACAACTGACATCACCTTCAACTGGGACACAACCAATACCTCAATTGGAACCCACACTTTGAAAGTGGAAATCCCACCAGTTCCATGTGAACAAAATACCGAGGACAACGTCAAGACCATCACGATTGAAGTCACAGAACCAACTGAGTAAGAAGGAAGACAAAATCGAAATAAAAGAGTTGATCTTCAAGCATGGAGCAAAGGAATAAATAGCCCTCAAGGTGACCTCTTTTTCAGGAACTTGAAAACACATCAATTTTCAGGGGACATTATTAACCGTTATATAGTGACGTTTCGTGTCTACTTTCCAGCTTTATCCTTTCATAGAGCAGTTCCTCCCAGTTCGGCTCAGTCAAATCCTTCGGTCCTAACAATACAGCTGGAATCTGGTTGTACTGGTATATCTGCTCTTTTCGCAGAAGCTGATCTTTTTGGTTCTGCTCTGAGCCAGATACATAATCTATGATAAGCCCACCGTAAGGGTAAAGCGTAAACGAAGGTTTCCAGATTTCGTTCTTACCCTGATCATAGATGATGGTTGCCTGTCTGTAGAAAAACGGAATACCGTACTGATCCAGCATGTGACCGATCTTCAATTCTTCTTTTGACTCATACGGTGGATCCAGTTCAGTTAGCATATCTTCAAGTTCCGATTCTTCAGTTTCATTTTTCAATTTGTTTCACCTCATTTGCTATTTTCTTGGCGATAGCGGACAGCTTATTTTCGGTCCTCTCTATAATCTTAATTAAGCTGGAGTTATGATGCTGCAATTTCTCGGCTTTCTTGAGTGCTTCGACTAAGCCGCGATGATCATATTTGGCTGTATACTCCTGAGCCTTTGCTGTTAATTCGCGTATCAGGATACCGTCGCATTGGTAATGCTGACAGCCAAATCGTTATTTGAATTTCACCTTGAGATCAATCCGTAATCGTTCATGCTTTTTGCCTGCCTTGGTGGGTCCATGGCTGGCGTCGTACTTGTTATTGATGTAACAGCTGACACCCAATTGCGTATTTTTAGCCAATTGCAGGAATCCCGCCACAACATGACCCTTGCCCCCGGTATTGCCGTTCAAGAAATCCGAATCGTTGAATTGTGCGACCGCGGCATCGGCCTTCACATGCCGATAATCGTAGCTGAGCTGCCAATCCCATTTTTTCTTGGCCTCGTTGAGCGAAAAACCAACATTGTAACCCGTATCTTCCTTGTCACCTGTTACCGAGTTGGTGATAGCATCCACGTTTATTACGCCAGCGGCATAGACCGAATAGGGCATGCCAGCAATCACACTCTGCCAACCCAGGGAGGACTCGACGATCTGGTAATTCATTCGGTAGACGCCGCCCTTACCGGTATTGTCGTTGCCAAAAAACTTGTCCTGAGTCGCCAGTTCGGCAGCCGTCAAACCCGCCCATTGGCTATATAGGGAACTCTGCCCCTGAAGATTGGTAAACTTATACCAACTGGCAGCACCGGTGATACTGGATCTCTTCGCCACGGCCTGCTCGAGCACAACCTGGCCCCCAAACATTTGTGTATCATCACTGTTGGCGCCGTGACGTTCGACTACCCAAAATCCTCCCCCGGCCATGGTAAACTTCATGCTATTCGTGATGTTCCCATTGTACTCGGCATAGATGCCCTCGGGATTGAGATCGTCGTCAAAAACCAGTTGTTGCATATTCTGCTTGTAATAGGGTGTTTCGTCTTTGCCCAATCCGATACCAAAACCGTGCAATACCTTGGATTTATAGGCGATATAGGCCCGATCGATCCACACAGGTTTGCTAGACCAGGATTCCCCCAGGGTCTGATTCGAGGTGGTGGGATCATTACTACCAGATCCAAATCGCATGTTGAAAAGAAGCTCATCCGTTACTTCAGCCCTCATGCCAACCCGTGCACGGAGACGGTTGCGGTTAAAATGCTGATCCGTGTTGCTGGTTTCATCCTTATACTCCTCGTGTCGATAACGGAAGTCGCCATACCAGGAGATTTTCTCCGCCCACTTCATACTCTCTGGCAACCCGCTGGACCCTGCCCTCTTGTCGACCTCGTCGATCCTTTCATTCATCGACTTCTCTTTGAGTCGCTGTTGGGAATCAAGCTGATCCATTTGGCCCTTGAGCTGAGAAATCTCTTTGTCTTGTGCGTCAACCTTGGCCTTCAGGTCGTCCAGTTCATCCGCCCCAGCCCTCATCGCCAGCAGGGCCAGTATGGCTAGCATAAGCACTGTCACCTTTTTCATGCGTTTTGTCTCCAACATAAGTATTACTTCTTGCCTGCTCTCAGGATGTCCCCCTGAGGCCATAAGCCAAGTATATCAGTCCAATATTTATGTCTATTCCTCGTAAACAGACTATTTACAAGGTGTTATCGTCATGACGGAGCCAACGGCTTCAGCCTAATTTACGCTGGAGTAATAACTTGCGGAGCTAATTGACAAGTCACCGTCCAAGCTAGGCAAAGATCCGTGTCGAATGCGAATAAGGGGTCGGCGAATAAGAGGTCCTCGGATATAAGTATCGCACATAGTGACGCTATAACTTGAAGGGGGAAGACCGGGGTCACATCTTCAATAGACAACTGAGGGACGGACCTCAAAATAGTATTTAGCGTAAGGGGACAAAACAAGGAACTGCTACGCAGGCTCAGTTAAATAGATCCCTCACATACGTTCGGGATGACGTTGACGCCATCTGTAAGCCATCAGTTATTTTCATTCTTTGCGTCCTTTGCGTCTTTGCGAGAGGGAAAAATGAACCGAAGAACACTGAACAAGAAAGGACGAATGTCGAAGTGAGGGGGATCTAGTCCTTTTGACATCGTTAACTATGATAGGATGAACTGCAAAGGAAAAAAACTGACCCCTTCGGGCTCCAGATCTCTGCCGCTCACAAAGATGAAGACTTGGCATTTGTCATTGACAAATTTGTGATGGTCAAAAATGAACTGGATCTATAAATCAATGATCCAGGGTTTCGTCCAAGAGATACGCTTTTCCTTTTTCGGTTTCTAACGTAATGACCTTCGTGCCATAGCGTATCTGGCAGGGATTTCCCAGTCTGGAGCGGATCACGGCTTGTACGAGTCGGCCTTGGTTCCAGTCGATATCCACTTCAAAGCCACCTCTGGCACAAAGTCCATGGACATGTCCCTTGCTCCAGTTCTGAGCAAGAGCAGGCAGTAGATGAATCTCCCCTGCGTGACTTTGTAGCAGCATTTCAGAAATTCCCGCAGTGGCACCAAAGTTGCCATCGATCTGAAAGGGAGGATGGGTGTCGAACAGATTGGGCAACGTCGATTTTCTCAAGATGGCCAATACATTGTCGTAGGCCTTTTCGCCGTCTTGCAGCCGGGCAAAGAAGTTGATGATCCATGCCCGGCTCCAGCCGGTGTGACCGCCGCCGTGGGCCAGACGGTAGTCAATTGTTTTACGGGCCGCTTCCAGGAGTTCTGGTTGTTTCTGTTGGGTAATCTGGTCACTGGGATGCAGACCGAACAAATGGGAGATGTGACGGTGGCCTGGGGCTTTTTCCTTGAATTCCTCGGTCCATTCCATCAAGCGGCCATCGCTACCGATCCGTACCGGGGCGAGCTGGTCAAGAACGGTCCGCAACTTTAGACCATAGGCTTCGTCTTGGCCTAGGATTTTGCCAGCGGCAATGGTATGCTGCAGGAGATCTCGAATAATCATGTGGTCCATGGTGGGACCCATGACCATACTGGCAGACCCCTCTGCAGTGATGAAACGATTCTCAGGGGAGATGGATGGGCCCGAAACCAGATCTCCCGTTGTTGGATTCGGCACCAACCAGTCTACGCAGAAGTCGGCAGCCTCCTTAAAGATCGGATAGGCCCTGTCTCGGAGGAAGTCCTCGTCGCCGGTAAACGCATAATGCTCCCACAGGTGTTGACAACACTAGTGCTCTGTCGCACATAACGTGATGTCATACAGGCTTTTTTGCCGATATAT
>CAZFOQ010000220.1:0-4890 GCA_964520535.1 uncultured Pirellulales bacterium
AGATGGGAAATGTTTCGAACTTGGCATACCCGGCCGCGTTCCCGTTTTTGTATTCATGGTACAAATGGCAAAGGCAGGTGGCGAGTTTTCCGCTTCCGGGTCCGGGACCGGTCACAACGACGATTGGATGTTTGGTATTGATCGGCTCGTTTTCACCGTAACCTTCGTCGCTCACGATGGTGTCAAGATCCGTCGGATAACCCTTGGTAAATTTGTGCGTATAGACGCTTATTCCCCTGCGTTCAAGCTTGTTCTTGAACGCTCTGGCTGAGGGTTGGTTTGCATACCGTGTAATGACCACGGCCGTAACGTCGATGCCCCATTCCTTGAAATCATCGATTGTTTTCAGCGCATCTGAATCGTAGGTAATACCAAAGTCGGCCCGCACTTTCTTTCTCTCAATATCCCCGGCATAAATACATAGAATCACGTCTATCTTGTCGCGTATTTTCTGCAGCAAACGCATTTTAATGTTCGGATCAAAGCCTGGAAGTACGCGTGCGGCGTGATAATCAAACAGAAGTTTCCCGCCGAATTCCAGATACAGCTTGTTGTTGAACAGATTGACGCGCTCAAGGATAGCCGCCGTCTGTTCTTGTAAATACTTTTCATTATCAAAACCCGTTTTTGCTGCCATATGATTAACGTCCTTTTTCATTACGACTATAATTTTGTGCCTTCTTTTTTTTGAGTTATACAAGATGTATCACAACATTGCTCATAAGAGATCATCGCAAAAGCTGTCGGGGACATATTGCCCACGTCGCTGTGCGATCGGTAGTGATTATAATCCATCCGCCGGTGATAAACAACACATCTTGACTTATCGAGCCTGCACTGAGCACTGTTGAAGTGTCGAATGGAGCACAAGAGTAATATGATCGGATTAGAATACCGCAAGCTCGATTCAAATTCCGCCGAACTGGCCAGTAACTTATTCTGTTTTTTAGATCCATTTATTCGTGCGTTAAAACAGCTTGTTTTGAGATGCTATTGTCGGATAATGTTTACAAGGAGATAAGCAAAGAAAAAAGTGTTTTTCGTGCAAATTTTCAACGAAGCTGTCTCGGGAAAGAAAATTCTTTATAGTTCAAAGTGATTTTTGTAAGATTATTGATGTCATACGAAAAAAATGTTTTTTGAGCGTTTAAATGATAAATATTAGTTTATGTTTCGGCGGACGTTAAAATGAATCATTTTGAGCGATTTTATGCCACAGTTGAACGCAAACCTGTCGATAGGCCCTGTACATGGTTAGGTATTCCGGATTCTGCCGCACACGAGAATTTGTTTGGGTATTTTGGCGTCAAAAATATTCGCGAGCTTATAGTCAAGCTCGATGACGATATTTTCGCCGTTGAGATGCCCTATCATTCACCGGTGGCCGATGCCATTTACGCTGCCTTTGACTTTGCCAAGAAAGGAAAAATAGACAGGGAACACAGGACACTTAATGCACCAGGCTTTTTTGAAGATATGACGGACCCGGCAAGAGTAGACGATTTTGATTGGCCCGACCCGGAAAAATACATTGACCCCGACGAGTGCAGAAAAGTAGTGGAAGATGTGCCCAAGGGCAGGGCGGTTTTAGGCGTGATATGGTCAGCGCATTTTCAGGATGTTTGTGCCGCTTTCGGTATGCAGAATGCCTTTATTCAGATGTATGCCGCGCCGGATATGGTTCAGGCTGTGGCAAAAAAAATAGCGGATTTCTATCTGAAAGCCAACGAGATATTCTATTCGGCGACCAAGGGGAAACTGCATGCGGTATTGATTGGCAACGATTTTGGTGGTCAGACCGGCCTATTGCTCTCGCCGGAGCTAATCAGGAAATTTGCCTTGCACTATTCCCGAAAACTTGTCAAGCAGGCAAAGAGTTACGGCGTTAAAGTTATTTATCACTGCTGTGGTTCCTCCAGGGATATAATTCCCGACCTGATAGACATAGGCATTGATGTATTACATCCCATTCAGGCCCTGGCCAAGGGTATGGAGCCGCAGGGATTGAAGGAAGATTTTGGCCGGAAGCTTTCGTTCTGCGGCGGCGTTGATGCGCAAAACCTGATGGTAAACGGTACAGCAAAACAGGTTAGAGAAAAAGTCCTTGAGTTGAAAAAAATATTCCCGACGGGCTTGATTATTTCACCCAGTCATGAGGCAATTCTGCCGGATACGCCGCCGGCAAATGTGGAAGCAATGTTTAAGGCGGTCAAAAACGGCGATTAGCGAATATTTATATTTTCAGAAAACTAATCGCACAATCGCCGAATTACGACATCCGGCAAATAACAGGTTTTACTTAACCGCCTCAGCCGGCTCGGCCGCCTTTACTATCTCAAGCAGTTCAATCTCAAAGATAAGCGTGGAATTGGGTGGAATGCCCGGTCTTCCCTTTTCACCGTAAGCCAGATTTGCAGGTATATACAGCTCCCATTTGGAGCCTACTTTCATGAGTTGCAGGGCTTCCGTCCAGCCTGGGATGACGCCTTTAACGGGAAACTCGGCAGGCTTATTACGTTTATAGGAACTGTCAAACTCCGTGCCATTGATCAAAGTGCCGCGGTAGTGAGTCCTGACCTTATCCTCCGCCGTGGGGATTTCTCCGGTACCTTCGGTGATTACTTTATATTGCAGACCGCTCGGAAGTACCTGCACACCTTCCTTGGTCTTGTTTGCTTCGAGAAATGCCTTTCCTTCGGCAAGGTTCTTGGGGGCCAGTTTTGCCATTTCGGCCGCCTGTTTTTCCTTTTCGGCGGCCAGTTTTGCCATCATGCGCTGCCGGAAGCTCGTCATAACCTTCTGGCTTTCTTCTGTGCTCAGCGCCAATTCCTTTCCTGCCAGGATATCTTTGATCCCCATGATCAGCGACTCAAGATTAATCTCGATACCCTGCTTCTTAAAGCTCTGACCTATTTGCGTCCCGATCACGTAGCTGACCTTCTCCATTTCTGTCTTTAGTGAAATCTCTTTGCTGGTCGCAGCTTCACTGGTGGACTGTTGCGGCGAGGCAATCAAATCCTGCTTTTTAGCAAGGTCTTCCTCTTGTGCGGCAATTTTTTGCTGCAGTGTCTCTATTTCGATACTATCCTTTTGCTGAGTGGCGGCAAGTTGTTTTTTCATCTGCTCGAGCTGCAAGTTGTTCGCCGCCAGCTCGGCCTGGAGCTCGTCTATTCTCATTTGTTGCGTGTCGTTTTGGGTTCGCTGGTCCTGTAGCTCCGAGCCACAGCCATTTACCAGCAAGACACAGGCACATACAATAACAATCGCTGAAGGTTTGACAGTTCGCATCATTTAATCCTTTCCAGGAAGATTTAAGATATTTTTCTGACCATCCCTAAAATCCTTAAGCCCTTTAATTATGAGCTATTACAATCCGACAAATTCTGCATTCTCTACCCTCACAGTGTAGATTCTCGTTTTCACTCTTATCTCCTTTTTCTGTTAAGAATTCGCCGTGCGCCGGACCGACCTACAAATCTGTCTAAACACACAACTCCAATACAACAATAGACTATAACAGAAAGCCGGAAATATAAGAAGGCGTTTTTTGCCTTAATTTCCATAAAACTTTGAAACGATGACTAACGGAGGTTTTTTCGGCGGAAGGAACGTCTCCTTGATGACATGCGATGAGATCAAATGCTCTAAGTTAAGTATGCCAATGAATTTCAGGGCAAGAAATTGGAACGATCCTTCCAATATAGTAGAGCCCGTTGCGCGCGATCGGCAGATGCTCCGCAAATGAAATATCACTTAGAAAATTGGTGCTTTTTCTTCGTTTTACTGCAAAAATCCGCGATTTTTTTAATTTTTTCCAAAAAGTTGAAGATAAATATCGGTCACGAGCGTCTATATATAAAAGGAACAAGTATAGGCAAATAAAAATTAACGGCAAAGGATCCCAGATATGGATTCACAAGATATCATAAAAGTAAGTCACAAAGCCAAGCGTGAGACTGAGGCCTTTATCAATCGCCACCTCGACGACCGCGCTAAAGGATGGCCGAAACTCTGCCTTTGCCGTTCCACCAACGCTTGGTCCGAACAACGGCAACAAGCCAAAAGATACAACGGCTATTAATAATACCAACCTCTGCCGCGCGCTTTCCCCGGCAATAAACAGCAACTTGGCATTATCTTTGGCTTGCCGAACAAAGCGACCGTCTCTAATTCAACGATTAAGAATTCGGAAAATGATGTAAATGATCGATGACGTAACGCCAAACAGGAAGAAGACATTCAGTGACATAATACTTAGACGCTGACGTAAAAGCCAACGGTCGCGAGTTCGGAAAAGCTTATCACGGCGCCGATCGTCCTTTGCCTGCAACGCGGATGCACGAAAATAATTACGTTTCATGTCGGCGTACAGGCCTATAAGCCCGGCGAAAACGGCAAGACCGGTGGCAATTAATCCCGCTATAGCTGAGATAGTTTGTATTCCGGGTCGTGCCGCATCTTCTGTCGCCGTTAATGCGATGAAATACACAGCCAGCAGACCTGTAGAGAATGACAGAAGAAGCTTGTGTAGCTGTTGCGAGGATTCGCGAGCCCGGTCGTGGAGAATCTGTGCAAGCCTCTCATCGCCGGACCGCTTCCCGCCCGGCGGCTCCTGTATGTTCGGCTTTTCAGTCATATTCAACTTATTCCCTTTCTTTGTCATACCAATGTTAAGAATGACGGCATTGCCCCTCTCTTGCCTCTACCGTTCGTCCGGGGGCTTCTTACTGATCAACGCTCAACTGCTTTGTCTGCTGCGTCTGCTGCGTCGCTGTTTTTGTTTTCGTATCTTCTCTGCCTTTAATGCCGCCGGACTTTTACTGCCCAACTGCTCATGTTCGAGCAGCTCGCACAATCGTTTCCGGGCGTAGTAGCGATTCAGCCCTTGTG
>CAZFOQ010000221.1:0-1683 GCA_964520535.1 uncultured Pirellulales bacterium
AGCACCCACTGTCACAACGACCTCGGGATGGCGGTGGCGAATTCATTGGCCGGCGTGCGAAATGGCGCCCGCCAGGTGGAATGCACAGTCAACGGGCTCGGTGAACGGGCGGGAAACGCCGCCCTGGAAGAAATCGTGATGGGGATACGTACGCGCACGGACTTTTTTGCGACGCAAACCACCGGTGGTCTGTCCACAAACATCAAGACAAAAGAAATCTTCCGCACCAGCCAACTGGTCTCGCAACTGACCGGCTTCGTGATTCAGCCAAATAAAGCGATTGTCGGTGCCAATGCCTTTGCACACGAGGCCGGCGTCCACGTAGATGGCATATTAAAAGAACGCACTACCTACGAGATCATGACCCCGGAGAGCATCGGCCTTGTCGGCTCGCGCATGGTGCTCGGACGACATACCGGCCGGCACGGATTCGCGGACAGATGCAAACAGCTCGGCTTCAAACTCAACGAGCAGGAAATCGAACATGCATATGAAAGGTTTCTGGAAATTGCAGATAAGAAAAAGGAAGTCTTCGACGAGGACGTCGCGGCGATAATCAATGAAGAGATCCACGTTGTGGAGCATGTTTATGAGCTGGAGTATTTGCACGTCGCCTGCGGGACCGGCACGCTGCCGACAGCGAGTGTGAAAATAAAGACCAAAGACGAAACCAAACAGGCCGCCGCATGTGGTGACGGCCCGGTCGATGCCGCATACGAAGCCATCAGGGAAGCGACGGGACTGTCACCGAAGCTCGAGAACTACACGATTCGAGCTGTTACGAGCGGCAAAGAAGCGCTCGGCGAAGCGACAGTCAGAATCACCGAAGACGGCAGAAAATTCGTCGGCCGAGGCATCTCGACCGATATCATCGAAGCCAGCGCAAAGGCCTATGTCGATGCCATCAATCGAATGGTCGCGGCAAAAGGCGGTACGACGGAATTGAAAGTGGAACTTTAAAAAGTTAAAAGGAAAAAATACTAAAGAAAGATATAAATAATGAGTATGACAATAACCGAGAAAATTTTGGCTAAGGCAGCGGGCAAGGACAAAGTCCAGGCGGGCGAGCTTGTCGATGCGAAGATCGATGTCGTGATGTGTCACGACGTGACCACGCCGCCGGCGATTTCCATGCTCGTTGAAAAAGGAATCGACAAAGTTTTCGATCCGGACAAGATTGTCGTGACGCCGGACCATTTTCAACCGGCCAAGGACATAAAAAGTGCCGAATTACACAAGCGGCTCGACATTTGGGCGAAGCGGCACAATATCAAACACTACTATAAAATCGGCAGGGCCGGCGTCTGTCACGCTTTGCTGCCGGAGCAGGGACATATCCGGCCGGGTGAAGTGATTGTTGGGCCCGATTCCCATACCTGTACATACGGCGCCTTTGCCGCATTTAGCACAGGAATCGGCTCGACGGATGCAGCGGCGGCAATCGCGACAGGGCAATTATGGTTCAAGGTCCCGGCTTCGATAAAGTTTGTGCTCAACGGCTCGCTCAAGCCTGGTGTCTACAGTAAGGATGTGATTCTCGCCGTGATTGCACGCATCGGCACGGACGGGGCACTGTATCAGGCGATGGAATTTGTCGGCCCGGCCCTGGCGAAGATGTCGATGGAAGCGAGGATGACCATTACGAATATGGCCATCGAAGCCGGCGCAAAAAGCGGCATTATC
>CAZFOQ010000221.1:1783-4846 GCA_964520535.1 uncultured Pirellulales bacterium
GCCGGTTGTGTGATTGCGGCTCCGACCTGTGGAGCGTGTCTGGGCGGATTCATGGGCGTGCTGGCCGAGGGCGAAAAGTGCATCAGTACAACGAACAGAAACTTCGTCGGCAGGATGGGACATCCCAGGAGCGAAGTCTATCTGGCCAGCCCTGCAACCGCAGCGGCAAGTGCAATCGAAGGAAAGCTGGCTGACCCAAGAAGCTATCTTTAATTAGCAAAGGAGCTGTTTATGGAACAGGCAAAAAACTATAAAAAAACACTGATTGGCGCCATAACAAGTACGTTTTTAGTGGTTCTTATTTTAATAACGATGATAAGATCAAAAGATGGTAATGGTGATAATGTTATTCTGCTTGTTGTAATAATGGGGCTTACTATCACATCATCGCTACAATGGGTACGTTTTGTAAAGCAATACGTTGATTTTGCGATAGAAGAAAAAATTAATAATAATCCGTGAAATCCGCGGTTAAAAAAAGGAATAGAAAAATGGCTAAGGCGCATGTTTATAAGAGAGATCATATTAATACGGATGAAATAATTCCGGCTAGATATTTGAATACCGATGATAAAATGGAATTAGCTAAGCATTGTCTGGAGGATTTGGACAAGGATTTCATTACCAAGGTCAAAGAAGGTGACTGTATAGTTGCCGGTGAGGACTTCGGCTGCGGCTCGAGCCGAGAGCACGCCGTCTGGGCGATCCGCGGTGCCGGCGTTCAAACTGTGATCGCCAAAACATTCGCGCGAATCTTCTATCGCAACGCCATTAATAATGGCTTTTACCTGATCGAATCGCCGGATGCATTGGAAAAAATCACCGACGGCGACGAGCTGGAAATTGATTATAAAACAGGCTTGATCAAGAACCAGACAACTGATATAGATATCAGGTTTAATCCGCTGCCGGATTTCGCTCTGGACATAATCGACGCCGGCGGGCTATTAAATAAGTTGACCCAAGAGAATCGTTAAGAGAATTTTTGGGAGATCGAAAACAATGAGTGCCAGGCAAAATCCCGATGACAGTATTACACAAAATCAGCTCGAAGGTGTTCAGAGAAGTATCACTAACCGGCTGAAACAGCTTCAGAAAAAGGTACGACAAAGTGAGAAAGAGATTGTCTTTGAACTGATACAATTGACTCGCGAGAATTTATATAGAAAGGCCCAGGTCCTTTGCGAGGAAAGAGATTCCTACAAAGAGAAGCTTCAGGCTATAAGCAGGATTATGGAAAAGTAGGACACTATTCAATGTCCTAAAACCGCTGATGATTATACTCTCAAAATAATCAAAAACGGCGAACTATAACAATATAACAGAAAGAACACTCCGCTGAGATAATCTTTGCTATCTCGTGGGATAAACAAACAATAATTACCAAAGTCCATAAGAACAAAAAACAATGTCAAATCCTAGATTTGCCGGGATTCTTTCTTGCTCTAAATGAAAGTCTCTATCATAATAAATCCAGCAATGGCGGAAGTAATTAGATTGATTTGAGTAATAAAAGTGTTGTATAGCTCAGCCACAGGTATTGTTCCGCATAATCCAATTAGCGATATATCAAGAACTATAGAATATTATGTTATGCACTGCAATAAAACACAATAAACGAGAAGAGTGAAGAAGTTCATGTCCAACATAGCTGAACAAAATGGAAATATGAATAAAATTAATTATTTTGGTTTTAAAGGTATCATTCGAGAAGTGTCTTTTACTCTACTTAATTTATTTCTGTTACTAATTTCCGCCGGTACTATTGAATGGATAAACGCCTGGGGATATGTTGGTTTTACAGTCTTGCTGCATATTATAGGAGGAGCCTTTTTAGCAAAGGTCAATCCTCAGATTCTCAATGAACGTGGTAAACTGATACAAAAAAATACGCAGCCCTTAGATAAAGTTTGGGTAGTATCTTATATACTTCTTGTACTAATAGCCTCTTGTATCGCGGGGCTGGACGCGGTTCGTTTTGAATGGTCACATATGCCCCTTGAGCTTATTATCATTGCAGCAATAATTTATATTTTAGCATCTCTATTGTGGCTTTGGGCAATGGCAGTCAACCCTCATTTTGAGGCAACAGTCCGGATTCAAGAGGAGAGAAATCATCAAGTTTGTACCTCTGGTCCGTATAAATTTATCAGGCATCCTAGCTATGCATTTTTTTCAGCAATAATTGTGAGTTACTCATTTATTTTAGGTTCATGGTGGGGGAACATCCCAATGGGGATAGTATTAATTTTACTTGTAATTCGCACTTCGTTAGAGGATAAATTTTTACAAAAGGAACTAAAAGGTTATAAAGAATATGCTCAGAAAACAAAATATAAACTTATCCCTTATATTTGGTGATTCTTTGAAAAAAGGCCTGACAATTCGTTTGATAAATGTTTTTCACCAATGCCGTTCGTACCTGGCTTTACTGTTGAAAAACTTTTCGATATCCCGTTATGAATAAGAAAGATAAAAAGAAAAGAACAAAATATGGATTACTCAGACTTTTCTTTAATTAAGGCTCAAACAGATGTAGGTGACCCCGTCTTTAGTGGAAAATTCGATGGTGAATTAACTGAAAGAGATCGACATCTGATAGGTTTAGCGGTTGCTGCAACGAATGGTTGTCCTGACTGCACGTCTGTAAGAGTAACAACGGCCAAGAAAGCAGGCATTCCCGAGAAATCCATAAAGGAAGCAATTAATCTCATCGCAGGAATGAATGCTGGATTCGTCATCCGGACGGCCGTCAAGGGTTGTGAAATGAAGCGATTTACATAACAATGCACTCTACTTAACCAGTGAATCGCTTCGCTCATTCATTGTCTGTTAGCCATTCACCCATAGATTTTCTTGATAATCCGGCCATTTGAGGGTATAGTGCAGATTTAACGATTGATGACAAATTATTATTGATTAACAAGGAGAAATAAAAGTGGCGAAGAGTTACAAGATTGCTGTATTACCCGGCGACGGGACCGGGCCGGAAGTTACGGCCGAAGCGGTCAAGGTATTAAAAACCGCCGCGGATAAATTCAATTTCAAAGTGGATTTGACCGA
>CAZFOQ010000222.1:0-4771 GCA_964520535.1 uncultured Pirellulales bacterium
GTATATCTTTCGCTTATGGGCAAAGAAGGCCTGAAGGAAACTGCCCAGTTGTGTGCGGATAAAGCCAGCTATGCCTATCACAAACTGACGGCGATCCCCGGAGTTAAGCCGCGTTTTAAGGCAAAATGGTTTTTCAATGAGTTTGTCCTTGATTTGCCCTGCGAAGCGGCGGATGTTATTGCCAGGCTCATCGAGAAAGGTTTTGCGGCAGGTTTCCCTTTGAGCAGGTACTATGAAAACATGGAAAATTCGATCCTTATCTGCGTGACGGAGAAAAGAACCAAACAGCAAATAGGAATGCTGGCCGAAGCATTGGAGGCTTGTTTATGAAGCTCGTTTTTGAAAAATCAGTGAAAGAACGCAGAGCTATCGAAATAGGTGACAGTGACGTTCCTACAACGATAAATATAAATAGTCACTTCCTCAGGGAAACAACCGCCGAACTGCCTGAACTGAGCGAGCTTGACGTAGTAAGACATTTCACCGAACTTTCGCGCATGAACTTTGGTGTTGATACTAATTTTTATCCGCTTGGCTCATGTACAATGAAATATAATCCTAAAGTTGCCGAGCGCATCGCCTCCTATCCCGGTTTTGCACACCTTCATCCTTTGCTGCCCCAACTACGTATGGGCGGTATGCTTACTCAGGGGGCGCTTCGGGTCATTTATGATACGGATATTCTCCTGCGAGAGATAACAGGCATGGCGGGCTTTACAATGCAGCCTATGGCTGGTGCACATGGTGAGCTTACCGGTATTATGATTATGGCTGCTTACCACAGGAACAAAGGTAATAAGAAAACAACGGTACTTGTCCCCGATAGCGCTCACGGCACCAATCCTGCAAGTGCTGCTATAGCTGGCTACAAAGTCGTTTTGGTCCCAAGCAATGACAAAGGCGTCATGGATGTTAATGCAGTTAAAAAATTACTCAATAACGAGGTTGCGGGCCTGATGTTGACTTGCCCCAACACGCTTGGCCTTTTTAATCCGTATATTAAAAAAATCTGTGATTTAATTCATAGTGTTGATGGCTTGGCTTATTACGATGGCGCAAATTTAAATGCGATAGTCGGAAAAGCCCGCCCTGGTGACTTTGGTTTTGATATTGTTCATCTGAATCTTCATAAAACTTTTGCATCGCCGCATGGAGGCGGCGGACCCGGTGCCGGCCCTGTTGGTGTTAAGGAGAACCTGATTGGCTTTCTGCCGGTATCGATTGTTATCAAAAGGGACGACGGCACCTATGCTTTGGAATATGACAGGCCGAACTCAATCGGCTATATAGCTCCGTTTTATGGAAACTTTGCAGTTGTCCTCAGAGCCTATGTCTATATTCTCATGTTGGGTAAAGAAGGATTGAAAGAAGTAGCGGAAAACGCCGTGCTGAATGCAAACTATATCAGAACGAAATTGAACAGCCATTATAAAATTGCCTATGATTGCATTTGCAAGCATGAATGCGTCTTTAGTCCGACTGATGAAATGCTCGAAAACGGCGTTCACGCAATAGATATAGCCAAGGCCCTTATTGACAGAGGCTTTCACCCTCCTACAGTTTATTTTCCGATTATTGTCAAAGAAGCATTGATGATTGAGCCAACCGAAACGGAAAGCAAAGAAACCATCGATGCGTTTATAAATGCTATGATTGATATCGCCGAGCTTGCTAAAACTGAACCGGAAAAACTCAAAGAAGCTCCGACAACAACTCCTATATCTCGACCCGACGAGACCGCTGCTGCAAAGAATTTAGACATTACGTCTCTGGTATGATACTATTGGCATAGGTACCCCTTTCTCTGTATAGCGAATATGTCACAAAAGCCCTGCTTATACATCAAAACTGACACCTATGAAAAACTCAATGTCATATGATATCTTGTTGACAACATTCTAAAGAATTAATGGCCAGGATTTGATGAGTTTATATGAGCACTTCTGATAAGTTCAAAATCAGAGACTAAAATCTCATGATCATAAACTATTTTTCTTAAGGCATCCTCTAAAGTAGTTCTTTCAAACTTGAAAATTGGAAAGAAAATTACCTTCCCCGAACGACAACGAGTAGGATTTAGGCTCTATGAAATATCCAGCCACATGAGTCAGTCTGAACGAGATTTTAATGGACTATACTTGAGTCCTAGCTGATTCAACAAAAAAGCATGGTAATGAACACTTTCCTCAATCTGTTCACTTAGGGGCGTAGCTAAGCCATGACCGGTTTTTGAACTGGTTCTGAGCAAAACAGGCCGGTCTGAAGAAGTTGCTTGCTGAAGTCGAGCTGTCATTTTTCGAGAATGCATGGGGTCAACCCGTGGATCATTAGCTCCGGTTAAAAATAGCAAAGAAGGATAGGACACACCATCCCGGACATTATGGTAAGGCGAATACGCGTAGAGTGATTGGAACTGTTCAGGATCTTTTACAGTCCCGAATTCTGGGATGTTGAATTCCCCGTTGGGGGCCAGTTCAACACGAAGCATGTCGTATATTCCAACTGAAGAAACCACAGTTCTACAAAGTCTGGGATGTTGGGTTATCATGGCACCCATCAGTAATCCGCCATTGCTGCCACCAATGATCGCCAGTCTCTCAGGCGTTGTATAGCCGGTATCAATCATATATTGCATGACAGCAGCAAAATCATCAAAAACGTTTTGCTTCTTTGTCAGCATACCATCCTTGTGCCATTGTTCTCCAAATTCACCACCGCCACGGAGATTGGCTTGTGCATAAATACCTCCCTGGTCCATCCAAATGCGGCGCAAGACATTAAAGCGAGGCTCTATATTAACTCCGTACCCACCATAACCTGTAAGCAACACCGGATTCGAACCATCCACCTTGACTCCTTTGCGACGAATTATATTCAGGGGCACTTTAGTTCCATCTTTAGAGGTTGCATATTCGCGTATGACCTCGCAATCGGAAAAGTCAACGGGTGACAAGGTAACCAGTGCTGTTTTGGTGGTCGTTCTTTTATCTGGTCTGAACAGGCACCATGCCGAAGGGGCAATATAGGACGAATTCTGATATAGAATGTCGTCATCTCCCAGTATGACTATTTGTCCCACACTGGATACCGGCAGAATCTCCGGACCTGCCTGCCGGTGCCCTTTTTGGTCAAAAACACGGATCTCTGAAGGGCCACCGAGTTGATAGGTGACATACAAACAGGTACGTGTCGCTACCATGGGAGGATGGCCGTAGAAATCCGAGACGATGGTATCCTTGCCCTCAGGAACGACGACTTCTGCCTTTTGTAGAACAGGATCGGACAAGGATAGCTTCAAGATCTTGCCTCGAGGCGAACCGGCCCGTGAAATCAAAAACAGGGTGTCATCAGCACCAAAGGTGGCCTGAACGATTTGATCGTCATAACCGGTGATCTGTTTCCATTGTCCTGTTTGTACCCGAATATAGAGAGCAAAACGGCCGCTATCACCATATTGGACGGATACTATGACGTTCCCGGAATCGGCATCCGTTTCGAGAATAATTTCCGCTATCCGGGGGAAATCCTTGCCAATCTCGTAATTATCTCTATCAGGTGACGTTCCCATCCTGTGAAACCAGACCTGCTGATAGAAATCCATATCTTCAGGTGGACGTTCACCTTCCCGAGGATATCGCGTATAGTAGAAGCCCGATCCATCGGGTGCCCATGCCAGATCGCCGCCGGCGGTGCCACCGTTGACACGAGGAATAACTTCCCCGATTTCCTTGCCGGTAAAGGTCTCATAGAGATATACATCTCCACTTTCCGAGCCCCCAACCGAAAGGGAAACAGCGACAATATTTCCATCCGGAGACGGTACGTACCAATCGATCGATGTTGACCCGCTTGGATCTATTTTCGTTGGTTCAACGATGGGCTTCTCCGACTTCGGCTCCTGCGCAGAAAGCATAACTACCAGAAATGGCTGTTCTATAGGTGGTTGACGCTTGATAGCGAAGAGTCTTCCTTTGCGCCAACAAAGCGAATGATAGCTTACGGATTCGGCGGTCAGCACCTCAGTGATTTGTTCGCGGAGTTCTTCGACGTGGGGTAAATTGTCCAGAATAAATCGAGCATAGTTATTCTGCTTATCACTCCAAGATTGCACGCGTTTGTCATTCCAGTTTTCCAACCACTGGTACGAGTCAACAACCTCCATACCATGATATTCATTGACAACCGTTATCTGAGGTGTGTGAGGCTGTCCAAGTGAGGCGCAGCCACTGAGAACCACCAGCAAAATAAAAATTAGCCCTACGTGGCGCATCAGCAATTCCTTTCATTGGAGATGGGTATCATATTCTTTGTGGTCAATTATACCTGGATGCGTTCCTAAGAACAAAGCAAAATTTTCAGCCGCAAAACAGGCGAAGACAACACAAGCAAGTTTTAGGCGTTATGAAACATTCTGCCAGTTGAGCAGTTCCACAACCGATAATTGACCGGCTTAAAAATGAATATTGTTAATAGTATTGCGAATGAGGTTCCAGTAACACATTATAATATGAAATAAAAGCGAACAGAACACCTATGGAGAGTTCAAAACCAAATACCACAATCCCTGTTGCCACAAATGTTATGAAGGCAACCATGGTAAGATTTGACGAGCATTATCTACTTTAATTTGAGCGGCTTAAAACATATAAACCAATCAAGACACTTAATGCCTTCTTTTTTAGCACCTTCAACTCTCTCTTTTGCAGTACCGCAACTTCCTAGTACTATGTCCGTGCAATAAAGTCTGTTAGGTCTTTTTGCCGATAGGGTT
>CAZFOQ010000223.1:0-4732 GCA_964520535.1 uncultured Pirellulales bacterium
TTACTAATTGGTAATTTGTTATATCGGCGATGAATAAATTCTTTAATTCTTCCCACTTGCCTTGTCCAATTTCACCTTTTAGTTCCCACCTTACAAATGCGCCTACAATTTCAGGTATGGTTATATTAAGAATATGAAGAGTGCAATCTGTCTTGCGGAAAAGGGATTGAACTATTTCCCACCCCGTTTCTTGGCAGTATTTTTTTGCTAATGTAGAGGCATCAAGAACGTTGTGAAACTTTGACATCCTTGCCCGCCCGAAGTTCCCCAAGGGTCTGAAGAACTGATGTTTTTACGTTAGCAGTTATTTTGAACGCCTTTTGACTTGTTTTATCAGCCCTTATTTGGGTTTTTTTAGATTTCACATTCTTACCCATAAAGTCCTCCTGTTTGTTATTTATAATTTACCAAAGTTTCACATGGAAGTCAAGATTTATATGAGCCGTTTTTGCATGGTCAGCTTATTCATACTGACTATTATGCTTGAGCGGTCAAGTAAAGTCAATAGAAAAATTAAAAAAATATAAAATTTATTTTGGTTGCAACACAGAACCCATCGGTTGAGGCTTGGCGTTATGAGGTTCTGGTTGGGAAAAGGGCGATCCAAGGTTGTAATTTGGGCCAATATTGATACCTTGCTTTTGTAACTCTCCGAGTATTTGAAGGACACGTGCCAATTCTTGTGAATCTATTTTGGGATTTTTTTCTGTTAGCTTATTAAAGTCGATCTTTATGCTTTTTGTTTTTTTCATATAAATCACCACCTTAAGTACCTGTACTTAACATTTTATATGAATCTTTCGTGTGTATTACACCAGCAGCAACCATTTTCTTCATATGGTCCGCTAAAAGTGCCCAGTAATCTCTAATCTGTTGATGTAATTCCTTTTTCTTTCCATAATCATTTATTAACAACTTTATTTCTCGACTCCTTAATACTGCCATAGAAATACCATGTCCGTGAGTATGCCATTTATCGGTATCGTTGAGTTTCTCGGCAATTTCACGAGCACGCTTTTTTTTCATAGCTAACGTTACAACTTTTCTTTTTGTTTTTGTCCTTTTCCAATCCCTAAACTTGTATTTTGCTAACCACTTCTCAAGTAAGAATACGGAAAGTCCTCTTGCGTGTTCATATTGATAAAGCTCTGCTGGGTCAAATTTAGTACACAGATAAGTCATTTCTGCTGTATTCAAACTACCTTTATCGGCCTTATCCATAAGTTTTTCATATTGTCTTAAGTATCCAAGAGCTGGGATTGAACCGCCACCAGGTTTAGGCAACTGGGGATCAATAGGCCCAAGAATCGAGTAATAATCCATATGAATTTCATCGCCAGACATCACTAAAACCGTACCAGCCGACATAGCAGCATTGGGAACATAAAACTCAACTCTTTGATAATACGTTCTAAGAACATGCACTATTCGCTGCACTACTTCAATATAACCGCCGCCAGTTTCTAAGAAAAAAACAAGCTTTTTCTTTTTTGGTTTTTTCCGCTTTCGTTGCTCTATTGCATCCCTGATAAACAATTCTGCGTTTTGATAAATATTGCCTGAAAACGTTAATACATGTGCGTCCAGCTTGTCTTCTAAGGTTTCAATGTAATTGTTTAATTGAACCGCTACGAGAATATTTGCGTCGGTTGGACTTTGTTCAGCCATACCTGTTACCTATTTTCCCAACGTATCTCTGCCGCTTTTTTGGCAATCTCCCTACGCTCTTTTGCGGAAAGTTTAGCAGCCCTTGCCTTGCCACCTTTTAATCCACCAAGTCGTCCAAGCATTACAGCAGCAGGATTTTTACCATCTTCTATCGCTTTTTGCAACAATTCTTCTGTTATTGCATCATCTACAATAGATTTGGCAAGCCGATTTGTCTCCATCCACTTTTTGCTTGACCGCTTTGGCATAATAGCATTATATATCGTCAAAGCATGGTCGTCAAGTTAAAAAAATTGCTTTTAAGCAACCATTTTTACTTTCAAAGAACAAATTTTTCTAACCGATACACTACCTTAAAGTCTGAATTCACTAAGTGTCCGATTGCTTGCAAATGGCGTTTTTCAGCATTAAGAGCGGGTTTTTTAGGCCTGACTTGACTTTTTTTAGATTATGGGTATATTTAAGTAGAAAGTTATCATTTTTTAATCAGTTATAAATAGGGGTGCCCGCCTTATGCGGAATTCTCGGAGGCGTACCGCATATCCGGTATTTTTTGTGTGGAATTGAAGTAGTATGGCAGGGATGTTTGATAATCGGATTGTTTTAGAAGTTCAGCAGGCTAACGACATTGTTGACGTGATAAGTGAGCATGTGAGCCTGAAGAAAAAGGGCCGTGAAATGGTGGGCTTGTGCCCGTTTCACGATGACCATCGACCGAGCATGAACGTCAATAGCGTCAAGCAAATCTTCAAGTGTTTTGCCTGCGGGGCCGGCGGTGATGTCTTCAAATTCGTCCAGATGCGTGAGAACCTGACCTTTCCGCAGGCGATAGAGAGATTAGCCGATCGTGCCGGCATGAAACTTCCAAAAAGGCAAAAGGCTGTCCGAAGCGGAGCCGAAGGGAACAAAAATGAAAAGGAAGATGTTGATCCGAACAAACTGGCAAGGGTCAACGCCTGGGCGGCGAAATACTTTCAGAAAAACCTGCAGGATGGCAAAAAGGGCGAATATGCCCGTGAATATCTGGCCCAAAGGCAGATAAAGCCTGAAAGCCTGAAGAAATGGCAGCTTGGACTGGCTGTCGATTCGCAGGATGATTTAATCGAAGCAGCCGGGGCCGGCAAGGTGCCGATGAAACTGCTGGAACAGGCCGGCCTGAGAACCGGTCACAATCAGGACAAATTCGTAAACCGGCTGATGTTTACGATTACCGATGTCACCGGCCGGGTGATAGGCTTCGGCGGCAGAACATTAAATGAAACAGGTGCCAAGTACATCAATTCGCCTACGACGGTCCTGTTCGATAAGAGCAATTCACTGTACGGCCTAGAGCAGGCCCGGCACGAGATTGTCTCGATGGGGACGGCGGTCGTCGTGGAAGGCTATACCGACTGTATAATGGCCCATCAATTCGGCCGCAATAATGTTGTCGCGACATTAGGGACAAGTTTGACGACAGGGCACGGACGTATCCTGCGGCGGTACGCGAAAAAGGTAGTCTTAATCTTCGACAACGATGTCGCCGGTATGGAGGCTGCCAATAGGGCGCTGGATATCTGCCTGTCGCAGCGTATAGATATCAAGATTGCTTCAGTGCCGGAAGGTAAAGACCCTTGCGATTTTCTTTTGGCCGCCGGTAAAGAAGGATTCGAACGGCTTGTCAACGAAGCTGTTGACGTCTTCCAGTTCAAATGGGACAGGTTAAAGGAAAAATTCAGCAGCGATGACACTCTTACCGGTAAAAGAGCGGCGATTGAAGAGTATTTGGAGACGATAACAACCGGCTTGCTGGCCGGTAATGTATCGGGTTTAGACTGCGGATTGAGAGTGAATCAGATTTCGAAAATTATCGGTCTCGACAGTAAACAGATAAATTCCGAGCTGAACATCCGGCTCAAGCGGGCTTCAAGAACCGCTAGTAGAAATGTGGAAAACGGGCAGATAGAGAGAATTGATTACGGCCAAGGACGCTTCGCAGCGGCACAACGGGAAGTGCTGGAAGTTTTACTGAATGAGCCGGAGCTGTTCGAGAGAGTAAAACAAAAAATTACAGCGGAACTCTTCGATGTACCGATATTGGGACAAACGGCAGCGATTCTGTTTGAAACGCTGAGCACCGATATTAATACTCCGCTGCGGCAGATTTTGGCCAGAACGGAATCTTTGCAACTGAGCAAATGTTTTATGGAACTGGCACAGGCCGGTGAGGAAAAAGGGAACTTTCAAGCTCGCCTGGCGGGTGCCTTGGATACTATCGAACGATACAAGGGACAAAAACAAGACAAATCGTTCAAAACAGTGGAGGAACAAAGGCAGTATCTGCGCCGGTTCAGTGAAAACAACGGAAGAGAAAATCCACATAGCGTGGGAATGGTATAGTGAACAATCGCCGGTGCATAGCCGTAAAATATAATGTACAAGCAAGGGCGTGTAGATTCTACCAAGATGGTTTGAATTGCGGCTTTCTTTCCTGTGATCAGGAGTCAATTTGACAATTGGACTTTCGTTTGTAAAACATATAAAGGATACAAATTGTGGCAAGAAAAAGAGCAAAGAAAAGTAGGGCAAAAAAAACCAAACAGATTTTAGCTGATGAGGAACCTTCCCAGAGCATCAAGACCATTGATCCTGAACAGCAGATAAAAATGCTTATCAAAAAGGGCGAGAAAAAAGGATTCCTCACTTATGAGGAAATGAACGAAGATTTGCCCGAAGATGCTATTAGTCCGAGTCGCCTGGACCGCCTTTTAGCGACACTGGATGAAAAGGGAATCAGCCTGGTCGATGAAGCGGATGTGGAATCTCAACAACTCGGGAAAGATCAAGAAGATGAATTTGAAGAGCCCGCTGAGTCATTAGACAATGAAGATATCAACAAAGAACAACAGCTAAAAGATGAAGATGAGCTACTTGAAAAACGGCTCGTCGGCGAAGAGGTCTCTCGACGAATCGACGATCCTATCCGCATGTATCTGACTCAAATGGGTCAAATACCGCTGCTGACAAGAAAGTCTGACATTGCCCTCGCACGAAAAATTGAAATAGCGAGAATGACCTGCAGGCG
>CAZFOQ010000224.1:0-4638 GCA_964520535.1 uncultured Pirellulales bacterium
CGGTCCCATTACAATTTCCGCAACCACGGCCGTAGTAAAACTTCTTGCCCTTGACCTCTTCAGGCGTAAGTTGTAACTCCATTAATTGAGCTTCGTTTGGCTCGAATTGAGTTTTGCAACTGGTACATATTCTTCTGACCAATCGCTGAGAAATAATACCCTCGATCGTTGCGGTGATCAGAAATGGCTCGACTCCCAAATCTAAAAGTCTCGCTATCGAGCTTGGAGCATCGTTCGTGTGTAAGGTAGTGAACACGACGTGACCCGTCAGTGAGGCTTGTGCGGCAATTTGCGCCGTTTCAAGGTCGCGAATTTCACCCACCAATATAATATCGGGGTCTTGACGGAGTATGTGTCTTAGGCACCTTGCGAATGTTAGTCCGATATCCGATTTCATTTGCACTTGAACAAGACCGTCAACATCATATTCCACAGGGTCTTCAGTGGTGATTATTTTCGTTTCGATATCATTGAGCTCATCCAATGCCGAGTAAAGAGTTGTAGTCTTGCCACACCCGGTCGGACCGGTGACAATAATAATGCCATTGGGCTTGCGAATAAGCTGGCGAACTATTTCATGCTCTCTCGGTCTTAATCCGAGCTCTGCCAAATTAAAACTGGCCTGAGATCTGTCAAGAATACGTAATACAACACTTTCTCCAAACATCGTTGGTAAAACACTGACTCGTAAGTCAACCGGATTACTCTGGACGGTCAGGGATATTCGGCCGTCCTGAGGCAGACGTCTCTCGGCGATATCCAGATCTGCCATAACCTTGATACGCGAACTCAGGGCCGCTGCAATGTATTTCGGAGGAGGGATCATTTCGTAAAGTACGCCGTCAATTCGATAGCGCATTTTGTACTCATCCTCAAACGGCTCAAAATGGATATCAGACGCCTTGTCACGAATTGCCTGCAATAATACCAAGTTCAGCAATTTTTTAACGGGATTTGACTCAGATAGCTCCTTCAATTCATCAAGGTCGATACTTTGGTTTCTGCCCTCAAACTCTGCAAGGAAGCTGTCACCTTGTATCTCATCTATAAGCTCGTTAATGTTATTATCTTGCTGAGTCTCATAATATTTTGTTAAAGCCTTCTCCAGAGCATCGGGGTCAGTTATTCTGGCAGTAATCTTGAAACCCGTAAGTGTGCTCAGATCATCGGTTGCCCTGAAATTATCAGGACTGTCAAGAGCTACGATCAATTCATTTTGCTCTTTTTTATATTCGATTGGCACGATGTGATAGGTCTTTGCCATTTGCGCCGGTACCTTTTCTATCACATCAGGAGGAACATCAATACCATCCAGGCTCATATATTCCATTCCACGCTGAGCTGCGAGTGCCATTTGCAGTTGGCCTTCATCCACCAAACCCAACTCAAGAAATACCTCGCCTATTTTCACACTCCCGTGCCGCTGGCTCTGGATTTTCAGACATTCATGGACTTTCTCTCGACTGAGAATACCCATTTTTATCAGTATTCTTCCGAGTGTCCTACCTCTTAACTGTTCTACTGGAGGTAGCTTCTGTATGTCTTTTGTTTTACCCATAGGATTTCTTCCGATAACCTATTGCATTTCAAATCAACTTTATTATATAGCATTAAGATCCTTTTGGCAAATAAATTATCAATTAGACATTTAGTAATTCAGACTATGAAGTTTGCTCATTTTGCCTCAATAATAACCTTGTAAATACGCGATTTTTACACTATTACACAGGCCGGTAGTACAAATTAGAATATCCACCCAAATTGAGAGAAACAGCTACGATTCTATAAGCATTGACGATCATGTTACTACTCTCTACATCACGCTATTTATTATAAGAAAAGAGCTTACATGAAATATCTTATTGTGATATTCTTTGCTTGGGCTGTTCTGAGACGAAAGCCTTTCCCGACCGTAAGCCACCTCCTCCTAATATCCCCAAATTAGCTGTTTTAATCCTTCTTTACTAAGTTCGAGGTTTCTGGATATGAAAAAAACGAGGCAATAATATACTATCTCATAATCCAGCGTTTTCCTTTAAAATCAACACTCACACCATATCTTGAAGCTGGATCGCCTTTGACAGCATATTTTAATTCAAGGGTCTTTCTCAGAAAGACCTTTTGCGGTTGGCCCGATTGGTCTTTTACGACAGGATGGTCAATGACAGCCGTTTCATTGCTCAAACCAGTGATAAATAATGTAATGTTCTTAGCTCTCACATCAAAATCTTGCCATATAATGGCAATATCTTTTGTATTATCTTCACCTTGAAGTAACTTATTATCGGCCCCACTTACAGGCTCGAGAAAGGGATATCTACTTTGGTGACGCAGCTTTATTCGTTTAAAAACAGCCGGTATAACATCTTTGCCTTCCGGAATGATTTGAAAGGTATCCGTCATCAAATCACATTTAGGATAGAAACCGACATCGTCATCTGTGTTATTGGTAAGCGTAATTATTATATACCAAAATACCATTGGCTTGTTATCGGCTGTGCTTTGCAGAATAATTTGCTGCGGATGGGTATATTCCGTGTCAACTGTCCATTGTGCCGGACCAGGCACAATAGCCGGCTTAGGTGCAGCCAGAGACATACAAGCTGTTAAAGCCCAGATTACTAATACCCCATAAAAAAACCTTTTCATCGTATGGCCCTCATCATAAATATTATGTGCCTAATTACTTGCGGAACTAAGACGAGTATTTCAAAACCTATTTTACACTAAAACCATGTAAAAACCAAGAATATTTTGCCTTTTATTAGCAATCACGGGCAGAAACAAGCGGATAAAATTGTTGCCTGAGAGTAAAAATTACACTATTTTGTGCTGCAGGTGGGTAAATTATATATTGTATTCGAGATGTGAGAAGAACAATAGGTTGGAATTTATGGCGGACGAACAGAAACAATTACTGCGACAGATTGAAGGCCTACTTGACTCTGAAAACAAGCCGGCTCTTCGTAAACTGCTCAGCGACCAGCGAAGTAGCGACATAGCCGAAGTAGTTGAGCTTGTCGATAACGAGCAAAAACGCGTAATTTTCGACGCCATGGACAAGCCTACATCGGCTGAAGTCTTAGAAAAGGTTGATGAGGCAACCAGGGCAGAACTTTTTGAGCTGCTCAAAGATGAAGAGTTGAGCGGCATCGTATTACATCTCGATCCTGACGACGCTGCCGATGTTCTTTCCGAGTTGCCCGAAGAGGAAAGAGCCGAACTTCTAATGACTATACCCGCAGCCGAATCAGCAGAGATTAGGGAGTTGATGGGCTACTCGGAAGATTCGGCAGGCGGTATCATGGATCCTGTAGTAATTGGCGTGTCCGAGGATGCCACTGTTGCCGAAGCCATCAATGAGATTCGGGCAGCAGAGATTGATGAGGATTTCTACTCTGTGTATGTTGTGGACAAACGCGGTCGATTCCTGGGAGATGTCCGTATAAGATTTCTATTGTCTCGTCCGGAAAAAACAAAGATACGAGATATAACAGACTCCGACACGATATATGTTAAAGTTAATACCGACCAGGAAGAGGTTCGAAACATATTTAGTAAAAATGACCTTATTGTTGTACCTGTTCTGGATGAAAGGAATAAATTAGTTGGTCGAATTACCGCCGACCGTGTTATCGAGGTGGCCGAAGAAGAAGCTGCGGAAGATTTATATACGATGGCGGGTACAGATCCGGAGGAGCTGGATACATTTTCAGCTATTCACGCAGCCCGGATTCGAATGACCTGGCTGCTGCCTTGCTTAATCGGGACAGGAATAACGGCTTTGGTCCTGATGTTTTTCCACAATAAATTTAACCTTGAGGATTTATCCATTGTCTATACAGCAGCAATCGCTTTTGTTCCAATGATTGCCGCTATCAGCGGAAACGCGGGTCTGCAAACATCTGCCATAGTCGTTTCAGGACTGGCAACTGGTCACCTTGCCGCACTCAAACTGAGCCAGGTATTTTCAAGAGAAACCCGAATAGCACTTCTTGTGGCATTATCCTGTGCTTTCTTAGGCGGGATAGTTTGCGCCATTTTTATTTCTATAAATGAGGCCAATGCAGAAAAAACATTATCTATTGTGCGGCTTGTTTTCGCATTCGGGACGGCAATGTTCTCAGCGATAATGGTTGCGACGACGCTTGGTTTGTTTCTGCCATTTTTATTTCGCCGAATCGGGATAGATCCTGCTATAAGCTCAGGCCCGCTGGTGACAACCGCAAACGATTCGATAAGCGTTGCAATTTATATGACTTTAACGCTTCTATTAGCAATATGACTGCAGGGGGGATGGATCATATTTGGAGTTTTTTGACTATCAGGAAAATCTCGCCGGATGCCGTTAGTGGCGTGTTCACCTGGTGCCAATTATTCTTCTGGGTCTGGTTTTTCTCGGAATCTCCCTGATTCTCGATTTTCTCATCACCTTTCTTTTCGGAAGAAATTCGGCTGGTATCTTTTGTCCCAACAGTTGCAATGCGCTTCTGCATATTTCAGCAGTAGAATTGTTATATTTTTTCATTCCATCCATGAGAACCTCAAGAGCCATCTTTTTCATTCTACCCTGCATCTTTCTGAGCCCGTATGATGCAGCGTTTTTGGACGTTACAGAAAAATTGCCGAACAAAATAT
>CAZFOQ010000225.1:0-4604 GCA_964520535.1 uncultured Pirellulales bacterium
AGGATAAAATTGAAAAAGCTATACCCATCAATCGATTAGCGACAGAGCACTAGGGCCTCATAATTCGGATTAGGCGTGCCATCCGGATTATTTCCCTGAATACGTTGATAGGCTTCATTACTTGTCAAACCGGAATTTGCCATACTTATCATTTTATTCCAGGCCGTAATCTCACCATCTATAACCTCGGTATAGTCTTTAATGACATCAAAATCCGCATCATCTCCACCGTAATAGGATGCTGCGAATTCCCTATCAATCCGCTCAGTCGGATTGTAAAGGCCCCAGTACAATCCATTCAGATATAAATGGACAAAAAGCCCATGCCCGGAAAGATTGCTCATGTCCAGTTGTGTATCTTTGGCCCAGGTGTCACGGATGTATTGGGCACGATTTCGCTGATCGGGACTCCAATGATGCCATGCATTACAGAATCCTCCGCGTAATGTGATAGTGTTGAATCTCGTAGCTGCATCATCCCCAAAGAGCGGGTAATCCAACTTTGGCGGTCCATATTTACTCTTAAAAACAAGCCGGAAAGAGTGTTTTGGAGATTTTTCTGCAAGACGGCTGTGTCCTCCCTGAAGCCGGAGCCCGCAATCCACCTGGAATTCTTCAGATCTATCCCGATTAAAAAATTCGACTGAAACCGGCCGTTCCCATCCTTGACCCGGGACATTGCCGACAGGTGTTCCGGTAAATATGTAAATTCCGCCTGAATTAGGATCTTCCACTTTAGAAAATAAATTGTCTACGTCGGTTACAATCGACATGGTCGGGATTGAGAGTAAGGCATCTTTCACTAAATCCTGATAATCGGGATCTTGTGTGATCTCTGGATCCATTTCGTAATCACCAATTGCATTGCCTTCTCTCTGACAATAGGGACCCCATGCAGATGGATATCCGGGAGGATCATTGGGCTGGGTAATCACATCCTCCAAAAAGAGGTAGGTATGAGTTTCGATCTTCGAAGGCATCCAGCCTTGCTTAACTGCAACCGCCCGTAAACACGTGGTTCCACTAACCAAAATCGGACCGGTATAGAGCATTCCTTTGGGTACATCCCGCTCCATATCATAGGGTGCACTGCCATCAAGGGTATAATATATTAAGGCCCCTGGAGTTTCAGTGGCGATGGTGAGGGAAAAAGGCCCATCATAGAAGCCTCGATTACGGCTGAATTCAGGAGAGGCCACCTCGCCTAAGTAACCACCTTCATTTTGTGCCGCCGGGCTGGGACTGCTAAAATAACGCCAATCGTCGGCAGCATCGGGATACCGGCCGTAGGAAATATCGGTGGTCTGGTCGGAAAAAATGACACTATCAATTATAGTTTTCCCGTCTATGTCAAAAAGACCTATTTCTTCACCGTCGGCATCGAGTTTGAAATTGGCGTGCAGCCCGGAGTCACCGGTATCGTTGTCGGCCCATATTAATATATAGCCTCCTGCCGGGACTATGGTTGAATAAGGGATCTGCCACTTGACAGGGACAGATAAGTCATCAGAGAGGTACATCCCTCCTATATAAAGAGTATCGGGACCATAATTGTGGATTTCAATCCAATCATCAAATTGTTCCTGTAAATCCGATTTAGAACTGTTATTTGATGCCATAAACTCATTTATTACCAGCGGTATGCCTGCCTCTATAGAACCAGCGATGGAATTGACTACTATCAAAGCAAGCAGTAAAATTTTCATATATCGGAGCATGTTATACTAACCCTTCCCCATCAATGGCTTGGGATACATATTATTGTAGTTTCTATGCGATCTATTAATTTTATTTATTTTAACATAAAAAAAGTCGCCAAGTCAATGCTAATTAGTGCTTTTTTAACTATCTAATGAACATTTCATGTCCTTGTCCGGACAAGATAGTCTTTGTCTTGGGATCATTATCGTAAGTTAAGGTATATAAAGGGCGGGAGTTCGCCTATTTACTTTAGAGGATTGTGGATTCATCGGACCAAACGTTTGTTCCCGTTATAAGTAATCCCATTCGAATTGCAAAATCGTCGGCCTTTTCATCACCCTGTCTTCTACCTTCCGGAATCCTTGGCGATCCGGTGACTTCACCTCATAAATGGATACTATGGACCTCTATCTTTTTCCTGAGCTAATAGATAAGTAGACCTAAAGAGCATTAGACTTCAATATGAAGGCCTTTTTTAAGCAGTGCAGAACAGAGAATTTAGGCAGAAAAATCGACATATCTGAAAATAGCCTGTATAATGACAGGCCTTAAAACGAGACTATAGAATCGACAAGCACTTTGAAACTACAGGAAGGGCTATATGAAAAAATCCATGGATTAATTTAGACAATGAAGAAAGGGCTGTAAACCTCCGCATCTACAGCCCTTTCTCAACACTAAGCTACTTTAAAATATAACAAAATAACAGATATAAGTCTATTGTGGTAACTACGTATTTTTTAGAGATAAATCGACATTTAGTGCGTAAAAATCCAGATAGGGCCTATTTATTAAATAACTAAATGATCGATTCTATCTTTTTTGAGAACACAGTTAAATATATACTCAGGCATAAAAACCACCATGCAATAAAAAAAACTGTAAATATCGAGGTTATATCCTACCTGCATCAACAGGTTATGCGGAATTGAGGAGCAGAGATGTGAATAAATTCAATACTGTTAAAGATATTCTGGATTTTGCAATAAGCCAGGAAATGGAGTCTCATATTTTCTATATGGAGTTGGTGGATTTTGTTGAACAGCCGGAGATGGCAAAAGTACTGACTGATCTGGCTTCAGAAGAGTTGAGGCATAAAAAAAAATTGGAAGCTGTTCAAGCCAACCAAATCGCTTTTGATGAGGAAGAAGTTGGCAACCTCGGCATCACCGAGAGAGTACAGAACGTTGAACCAGACGCTAAAATGGATTATGTTGAGATGCTTGTTGTGGGAATGAAAAGGGAGGAGTGCTCACGTCGACTTTACTCAGATTTGGCGTCAATTGCACAAAACCAGCGGCTCAGAGAGATGTTTCTCCAATTGGCTCGGGAAGAATCTGAGCATAAATTACGATTTGAAATCGAGTATGACTTAATGACTTTCTGAAGAAGCAATTCCGGCCGTAAGAGGAGTAATTCACAAGTGAAGTTTGTCCTATAGCTCTATAAGTTGTTGGAGAACCAATGGTCCGGGTGAGCCGCAGCGATTAGCTATCGACTCCATCTGTGTGTTGGAGATTACTTGTTTCCCGAACGTACTCAAGCGCAAGAAGGCTGGTGATTCGTGCCAATACTTCGTTAATCGATTGTATCTTTGTGGTTGTAAATCCCATTAGAGCGAGAAATGTCCCATACTCAACCGAGACGCCGACACGCGTTTTTGCACTGCCAATCTCTTCAAATTCATACGCTATTGACCATCCCTTATGGCGTATACGAGTCAAAGTATCAATCGCGGACTCTTCGATAACCAACCGGGAGTTTTGAGTATCTTCCACAATCTGTCCTGAATATTCCCTCCCGTCATGCAGGGTTTTGTATGCGGCAATGAATTTTGGATTTTTCAGCGAGTTCTTAACGTAAGAGTAACAAATCGAAACCGGCGCATTGATCTCTACAGAAACATATACCTTTCCCATTTCGTACTAATCTCCTTTGTATCTACAAAAAAAATCTTCCCGTATGTGGCACATGGCTGACCGGAACGTTGTTCTATACAACCTCGCTTTATAGTTTCCGACCTTCTTACGTCAGGCCCTTTAATGCCTCATCGACATACGACTTGAGCTCGTGAATAACAGATTCCTGCTCTGAGATGATTGCTTTGACCACATCGCCTATGGTTACAATACCAACGAGCTTATCATTCTCAAGAACGGGCAGATGGCGGACATGCTTGTTCGTCATCAAGGCCATACACTCACTAAGACTCGTCCAGGGAAGGACATAACAAACCGGCATGGTCATAACCTCCGCCACGGTCGTTTCCTTGGATGATTTGCCTTTGAGAACCAGCTTCCGAGCATAGTCTCGCTCAGAGAACATACCGACGACCTTACCCTGATCTATGACAACAAGAGCACCAATATCTTTTTCGGCCATTAATTCAAGTGCTTCGTAAGCGGAACTCTGAGGGGAAACAGACCACACATTGCGCCCTTTTATGTCTAAGACTTGTGATAGCGTGATCTTCATATTATTACTGCTCCTTTCTCATCTTTAATCAAGAACTAACATCTCCAAACAGTTGACGTTGAAATAACGCCGCATTGGGCTGCGAACGCTCCGGCCCTTCGCTGGGATTCGAGACCAAATTGTTCTGGGAAATCTATACTGTAGAAGCCTGATTTTCAAGCAAAAAAAAGAGTAAAAATGTGCCATATCATCTCTGGAGCAATATCATTCCCAACTGATTAACTTGGCTGAAGATGTAATATAACAGCAAAAAGGTACATAATATATAGATATAGAAAAAGTGCCCCCGCTCTAAGGAGTCACAGAATAAAGCAGGGGCGTGAACAAATGTTATACTATATATTATTCTCGCAATTTCATGGTGAGGTTGTCAATTGTGGGAACTGATACCATTCCCGTAGTAAGTAATAGACCGAGCGGAGTGGCCC
>CAZFOQ010000226.1:0-4598 GCA_964520535.1 uncultured Pirellulales bacterium
GCCGGGCAGCATAATTGGCAAATTATGTGTCCGCCATCTGTTCAGCACCTCAGCTTGCTTTTTGCAAATCAATTTTATCCTGTGTGATCAAGTAGATTTCCAATTAGAATATAAGCTTAAGGGCTGCGGCAATCGCTAAAATCTGTACAATAGCAATAAAAGCTTTTTGCGGGATTCGTTTTAGAAAAAATATCCCCATCATTGCACCTGTGGCGATAAACGGCAGCATCATCAAATCCAGCCTTACAGATGCGGCGGTCATAAGTTCCAGGTTTGCACTGAACGGTACTTTGAGCCAGTTGATGACAAAGAAGAACCATGCCGCTGTTCCGACAAATTCTGTTTTAGGAAGTCTCATAGCCAGTAGATATATAATCATTACCGGCCCGGCAGCGTTTGCCATCATTGTTGTAATTCCAGCCATAAAGCCGAGCATGGCCGCAAACCACCATTGTGTCGGAATTGGTGCATCCTTACCTTTAGAACTTGTGCGCCAGTAATTTATGCCCAACATTAGGAGCACTATTGCCCCAATAATCGGTTTTAACTGCTGGTCGTTGACTACTTTTAATCCGAAGTATCCTATTACGATACCCGCTAAAGCAGGCGGAAGCAAATGAAGCACGTGATGCCATCTCGCGTTACGCCTGTGGTACACAATTGCAAACAAATCTGCTAATATCAAAATGCCAAGCAATATTCCGGTGGATTGGCGCGTCGGGAGTACCAGGGCCATCAAAGGCACAACCAGGATTCCAAGCCCTGGAATGCCGGTCTTCGAAATGCCCACCATAATCGCACATAAGGCAACTGTGGCCCAGGCAAGTAGGTTCAGATCCAATTTATTTCATCCTTTATCACAGTTTTTCTATCGACCAAACCTTTCTACCAACGCAATCTATCGATTTTTAGCTCTCTTTTCAATTGACAATTGCCTGTTGAAACTTGAAGATAATCATGAATAGACGAAAGTTCAGTGCAAAATGTTGTTTCGATGTACTTTGATTAAGGAAACGAGCTTTTCAAAGGAGGCCGAAAAATGGATACAAAAAAAATTCTTTTTTATCTGTTAGCTGCCGTTTTGGGTGGTTGTGTGCCGGTTCTGTCTTTGCATTGTCTTTATACTGATGCGGATGTGGTATTCGAAGAAAAACTCCTTGGAACCTGGGTGCAAGATCCCAACAGCGATAAAACTATCTGGGAATTCACACGTATTGACGAGCCGAACAATGCATATAAGCTGATATTCACTGATGAAGAAGGTAAAAAAGGCTCATTTGTCACACATTTGGTGAAGCTTAAAGACAAGCTATTCCTTGACGTCTATCCAAGTGAACTGCCATGGGAACCGGAGGATCCAAATCAGGTGGATTGGCCTTATAACGGTTTTTTCCTGATACCGGCTCATACGTTCATAAAGGTCGATAAAATAGAACCACAGTTAAAGATGCGAATAACGCAAGAGAGCAAAATGGAAGAACTGCTCAAAGAAAATCCTAATGCGATAAAACATACTTCAATCGAAGACAGGCTTGTTATGACAGCATCAACAAAGGAGTTGCAGGCATTTGTTCTGAGGTATGCTGATGATGAACGATTGTTTGCTGATGAGATTGCCCTTGATCGCAAGAAAGCCGGGATACAAACGCCCCCGAACTCTTCGGGTCAGTAACGACTGGAAAAAGGATTTTCTGTAGTTTTTTATGCCGGCTCACGAATATTCAAAGCATTTTTAATTATCTGTTTGGGTATTGAATTAATGGCCGAAAAAACAGAACCAAGACGTTATCTTACTAATGTTGATTCTGTTTCTGCGCAGCAGTTTTTTACCGATTGTCTCGTGATAGGCTCGGGGATTGCAGGACTTCGGGCTGCTATTGAAGTCGCCGCGAACTGCAATGTTACTATCATTTGTAAGGGCACCATGAAAGATAGTAATACCTGGAAGGCTCAGGGCGGCATTGCTTCGGTGCTCGAAAAGGCTGATAGCTTCAAATCGCACATAGCCGATACGCTAAAGACCGGCTGTGGGCTATGTGATGAGGATGTTGTCGATTTGGTTGTTCGACAGGGACCGGAACTGATAGAACAGATGTTTAAGTGGGGCACCGAGTTTGACCTGATTGATGATAAGATTGCTGTTACACTCGAAGGTGGACACAGTCATCCTCGTGTTGCTCATGCTCACGGAGATGAGACCGGCAGAATGATTGCCGAGGCACTCGTGAGAAAAATCAGGGAAAATTCGAATATAAGAGTGTTGGAAAATTTCTACGCCATTGATTTGCTCACAAACGACGACAACGGATGTCTGGGGATAATTGGTCACCATTTCAAAAGGGGCATTCAGATTATCTGGGCCGCACATACAATACTGGCATCCGGGGGGGCAGGGCGGCTGTATCGTGAAACGACAAATCCGGAAGTTTCCACAGGTGACGGCATCGCAATGGCTTACCGGGCAGGTGCCGTTCTGCGGGATTTGGAATTCATGCAGTTCCATCCGACCACGCTTTATATCGCAGGCGCCACCCGTGCATTGATTACAGAGACGCTTCGAGGCGAGGGAGCAATCCTTGTGGATAACCAGGGCAGGCAGTTTATGAAAGACTATCACGAAGCGGCAGAACTTGCTCCGCGTGACATCGTCAGCCGTGCCATCTTGGCACAAATGCGAAAGACCGAAGCAACTCATGTCTATCTGGATGTACGACACTTCGATAAGGCATATTTTGCAGAGAGATTTCCCTGGATTAACGAGCTGCTCGAAAGTTTCGATATAGACATAGGTCACGACCTGATCCCTGTGCGCCCAAGTGCCCATTATATGATTGGCGGAGTAAAAACTGACAGTTCGGCTAAAACGAGCATAAAGAATCTTTATGCCTGTGGCGAAATAGCATCCACAGGCCTGCACGGTGCAAATCGGCTCGGGAGTAATTCGCTGCTCGAAGGCCTGGTGTTCGGCAAAATAGCAGGGCAGCTTGTCTCTCAGGCCAATAAAGCTGCTGTCGTACATCGAAGACATCCTATGATAAGATATCAAATTCCCCACTCAGTACGCACTCGTTTGGACACGGATGATGTCACTAATTCACTTCGAGCACTTATGTGGCGAAATGTCGGTATCACCAGAACGGACCAGCCGTTAGCAGAGGCCCAGGATATTATCAAGTTCTGGCAGCGCTATGTAATGGATAAAGTTTTCGATTCCCCCGAAGGTTGGGAATGTCAGAATATGCTCACCGTCTGCCTGCTTATGGCACAATCCGCCGGGATGCGCCGTGAAAGCAGGGGGGTCCACTTTCGAAGAGACTATCCAAAAACCGACGACAAGAACTTCAAGAAACATATCGATATATCCAGAGATTAAAATCACTGTTCTTATAAAGACGGTAGTTGCCACATCTTTGGGTGGAAAATGATGTGAACTTGTGTTATAATTATTCATAATAGAATTAGTTTGATAATTAAAAAGAGTGGGTCGGGCGGTCGCCCCATGAGATAATGTGTGTCCTCTTGGATTATTTCGTCCAGTGGATTCATATCTCACGGGGAGGAAAGTCCGAGCAGGGCAGGGCAACGGTGGTGGCTAACGGCCACCCGGGGCGACCCGCGGGAAAGTGCCACAGAAACTACACAGCCGATGTTCCCTTGTGGAAACAGGCAATGGTGAAATGGTGTCCTCCTTCGCTTTAATGAGCTTCGGAGGATCCTGCGTAGCCCGGTGAAGCCGGGCGAAGCGGGACGGTAAGAGCGCACCGCGGCGCCGGTGACGGTGCCGGCAGGGTAAACCCCACCGCCTGCAAGACCAAGTATGCCGGCTTATCTTAGCCCTGAGTTGAGCGTTTTAGCTCAAGCCGGCGGGTAGGTCGCGTCCCCCGCTGCTTCGTTTTTGCGAAGCAAAACGGCGGGGGAGAGCCGGCTGGTAACAGTCCTCCTTCGCTCTAACGAGCTTCGGAGGATCCTGCGAAGTTCTATAGGGACGAAGCAGGATCGGCCCAGATAAATGATCGCCGCCCGTCATTACAGGCGGGCTACAGAACTCGGCTTATAGACCCGCTCTTTTTTATGTTTATTTCAAGGAGCCTGTGATTTCCGACCATTCCCTGGAGACCCCAGGCTGTGCCTGGGGCTAAAAATTGGCTTTGTTTTTTCGCCGGCAAAATGCCACCTTTTTTCATATTATCTTATTGTCAAAGAGCTTACGCCAATTTGGGTCCAAACCAAATTGGCTTTGTTTTGCAACTTTTTTCCATTGAATCCATGAGTTTCGGATTTAGTATTTAGAATTTCGAGTTTCCGGCAACCAGCCGGTGAATTGGCTTTGTTTTGCATAAAAAACTGTGATTTGTAGAGAACTTTCGACAATTGTAGAACACCCCGCCTTTCGGCGGAAATGCGTATATGCGTATAAGCGTTAATGAGTTACACATTAACTCATCCACACATTTCCTCATTAACTCTTGTACCCTTTTACCCATTTACTCATTTACCCTCGAGGAAACCGCTGAAATATCGAATATTAAACATTAAATAGTAAAATCCCCTTGTGTCCTTTTAATATTGAATATTTTTATGCTGTCTTGCCGATGTCT
>CAZFOQ010000227.1:0-4542 GCA_964520535.1 uncultured Pirellulales bacterium
AGAATCAAACTGAAAAAACTATACCCGACACTGTAGCGTGGACAGGATACTAGGATTGTCGTGAAAAGCAAGAAAAAAACCCGCCTTCATCTCTAACTCGTCAATCCAGCTATTGTTTCACCACAATTTTGAGAGGGCAGCATTGATTCTTTTAAGATCAAATCGTTCGGGGTCGAAACCGCGGGGCAGCCACTCAGCAAATTCCTTATGAGCCTCATGCTTGGGATCTTTGATGGCTTCGAGCATATCATAGTAGCCCCAGATACCGCCGCAATCCTCCGGCGGGCAGGCAAGTTTGCCCGATATACACACCGGATACTTCACACCTTCAGCCGGCGGACCGATTTTGACCACCTCGATAATGTGCTCCCAGCCATCACCAAAGTCATACTCATAGATAAATTTGCTCTTGACCGATGGCGCCAAATCACTGAGCGTTATCTTGCCCTCATCTTCGGTTTCTTCCAGTTCAAATTGTGGGTCACTCAGATACCGGTCGCGGCGCATATACATTGCCAGTTTGTCCCATCGTCTACTTTGAGACAGAGCATGCAGTTCCTCTTTTGTCAACTTGGATCGACGGTTACGAACGATAAACTGATGCAGGTGGTAGTTGTCCCAGCCCATAATAATCTGTATGATCCTGTGCAAGTCGTTGAGGCGTATATCGCTTGGCACAGCGACACGTCGCAAGATTGGGGGTTTACTGCCGTGTAATGTAATTTTCAACTCGTGTACCTGCATTGTTTGGCCCGGCTTCTGTCGCCGTGTGGATTTCTTTTTCTTGGCGATAGTTTGTTTTTTCGGCATATCAGACTCCTATTTCAAGTATTATTTTTAGTACTGTCGGGAAAAGCAAGAAAAAGTAAAGAAGTCAAATGCATAAAGGCACAAGGAGTAAAGTGCGCATCAGAACATAAGAGCATAAGGCACATATTAAAAAGTATCCTATGTGTTTTTTATGAATTTTGCGATATTGTCTATTGTTTTCTGTGTTGCGCCCTGGTTTTTCTTGATGACCTCTCGGCCGTTCCCGGCGATCTTGCGAGCATAGTCCGGCTCATTCAGGCACTTTTGCATTGCTTCGAGCAACTGTCCCTGGTTCTGAACCATAATGGCACCCTGGTCTTTGACAAGTGCATCGACGGTCTGTTTGAAATTGAAGGCATGTGGTCCAAAGATGGTGCATTTGCCCAAAGCAGCCGCCTCCATCATGTCCGAACCGCCCATTGGCACAAGGGACCTGCCGACAAAAATTATCGTTGCAAGGGAGTAGAATTTTCGCAAATCGCCCATAGTATCACCAAGAATAACCGGCGGTCTCTCCGGATACGCGAGATTGGTACCTTTAATCTCGCTATAGCGAGCAAAATCAAAGCCTGCATCTGTAATCAACTTAGCGACCTCATCAAATCTTTCAGGTTTTCTCGGGACAATTACAAGACGCAGGTCTTTATATTGTTCCTGCTGCGTTAATTGTGTGAAGATATCGAGCATAATCTTCTCCTCGCCCGGACCTGTGGCACCTGCAATCCACAATTTTTCATCACCAATATTCAACTGGTGTCCGAGAGCGTCTGCTCCTTCGACCCTATCCGTAATTTGAGCAGTATCATATTTAAGCGAACCGGTTACAATGACGCATTCTTGCCGGGCTCCGACTTCTTTGAAACGTTGCGCATATTCTTGTGTTTGGGCAAGAACAAGGTCTACTTTATGGAAGATTCTCCTGGCAACCGGTTTTATTTTCTTGTATCTGGAAAAACTTTTCTCACTTATCCGACCATTGACAATAATCACAGGAACATTCAACTGATGTGCAATATCAACGAAATTAGGCCAGACTTCCAGTTCCATCAACAGACAAATTACCGGTCGAATATTGCTAAAGGCACGATGTATTACCCAGGAAAAATCAAAAGGAAAATAAAAAACCTGATGGTTATCACCGAAAAGATTGGTTGCACGGGCAAAGCCGGTATCGGTGGTGGTGCTTATAGCAATTTCGAAATCACCAAATCTTTTTAGAAGCTCTGAAATAACTGTTTTTGCCGCGTTAATCTCACCTACACTCACGGCGTGAATCCAGATACACTTTTTTACTGGATTTCTTCGGCTGATTTTACCAAAACGCTGGGCCCATCCTGTCCGATAGCGCTTGTGCCTGATGGCACGATATATAATCACAGGGCTATAAGCCACCCCAGCCAATAAATACAGCAAATCCAAAACCAATCTCATTCGGTCATCCTAAAAATGGGCAAAGACATCAAGCAATCAGTTAATGATATTTGCCAAACACAAATATGTCAAACAAATGCCTGATTGAAAAGAGAGATGAAATCGCAGAAAAACCAATAGAGAAGTACGGATGTTTTAATATGTCCCCATATTTTTAAATAAGCAGTTTTAAAAAACATCCAGCCATACTTCAACAAATGCGGCAAGATCCCACATATCGATGAAACCGTCAATGTAAAAATCGCAGTAAGGATTCCATTTAATATCTCCGGGCTTGGTGAACCAAGCTGATGCAAATATTGCAAAGTCCTCCATATTTACGTTGCCATCGAAGTTCAGGTCAGCGTAAGCAAATGGGACCGGCTCAGAGATGTGCAGGAATCCACTGCCGGTTAGAGAAGGTTCGAAAATTATATTTCGGTTCCAGAAGAAATTCATGCCGAGGATGCCATCGAGCAGGCCACCTTCAGGAGATTCCATATCAAGTACCACGATTGGAGCCTGGAAAAACTCAAGGGCACCACCCCAGGCATTAATCTTTACGTAGTCGACGTAGTAGCCTGGGACATCCTCCATAAGACCTCCGACACCACATACATTCACAGTGAAATCGTGTTCAAAGGGCAGATTGAGTTTGGCAGCCATATTGGAACTCATAATAGAGCTCTGTGCGCCTGTATCAACAAGGACGCGCATAGTCTGTATGGGATTAGTCGGACCCGACTCACCCTGCAGGATGCCGATCTCTGCAAAGAAGGATCCGCCGAATGGGATCGTCAAAGGGCTCATAGACAACAGCGTGGGAAAGATTGGGGTTTCCAGGTCGAAAAAGTCAGGATAGTAATTAGCGGTTATTACAGGAACAAAACCACCAAGTTCCATAGGAATACTCCGTGGATATACAGGTATGGATGGATCAAATTGGTTGAGTAACTGAACATCCGGTCCAACAAAAGTTTGGTTCCCAAAGGTTACCCTTTGAGGATTATCATTGCGAATAACAGTTGTGAAAAAGGAAATCAATGGAGTTCCCACAACTGCGGATATTACCTCCCCATTAGCACAACTGATTGAGGGTGTAACTACGATTGAGACGTTCGTATGGCCAACTACCTGAGTCAGGTCGAGACAACCGTTTTCTTGAATGGCCCCAAGTCCGGCCGCGAAAACGCCAACAGGTTGAGAAAGTAGAGCGTTTGTCATTCCACCAACGCCACCAATGGGAAATTCGCTTGTAGTTAGGTATTGACCGCTCAATCCAAGAGCCTGTGCGCTCGGACCCGAAGCAAGGTCAACAACCGACCCGCTGTCAAATATGCCGATCACATAGTTCTCGCTTGCTGGCGGAATGAGCGGGGTACCAACATAAGTACTCTGCAATTCGTGTTCATAGTCGAAATCTGCGTTACTGCGTTCGTTAGAGGTTGTTATGGCTACAAGTGGTGAGAATCCGGCTAATGGGGGTTTGGAATAACTTGTATACTCCGATGTGTCAGAACCAGTTAACTGTGCAGTGGGTATCTGCCTCGAACTGGAAATCGAAACAATCCTGAAGCCCCTTGAAATTCGGATATTGGTCGATCGGTGCTGCCAGCCGGACTGCTCTGCATGAATAATAGAAGTCCAGCATAAAGCGGAAATTAGAAGTAGAACTAACCAGATTCGATTCGATACGTATAACTTCATTTATCCACCTTCCATACCATTTACAACGTATTTTATTATAACATATTCAGGCACAATTTACACACGGAAAAACACGAGAGAGCCGATTGTTATCTATACATTACCTGCGAATCTCTTTTTAGACTCTATCCGATGCATATTGCTTCTAAATAGTAGTTCCTTTCGGCAGTGTTTATGTGACGTGAAAACCTGTAAACAGCAGAAATACTGCACAAAACAGGTAATATTCTTGACTTATCGGGCCAATTTTATATAATAGAACAATATCCATTTTCATCCCCGTAGCTCAATTGGATAGAGCGTTGGCCTCCGGAGCCAGAGGTTGTGCGTTCGAGTCGCACCGGGGATAGTTGATTTTGGTTTGAAATCGCTGTTTTTGGAGCGTTATCAAGGTTCTTGCTTTCCCTCTCTTTTGCAATGCTTTGCAATGTACTGCAATCTTTTGGCAGTAAATTGGCGGAGTAAATGGCGGAGTTGTTTTTTATGACACAATCAACGGGCATATCATTAGTTCCTGTCTTAGCTTTTTTCATCGGTTCAAATAGGTCTGGCAACGCCTCGGAACTTGTCCCATCCATAGTTGGAGGCTGAAAAAAGCGATGGCTACTCCAGCCT
>CAZFOQ010000228.1:0-4475 GCA_964520535.1 uncultured Pirellulales bacterium
TTAAATCGGTTAATAAAACAACTTAACATTAGGTTTTGGGATAGGTTCTAAAAACAAAGATGCCATTACCCCTGTGTTAAGTATCTACATGGAAGAATACAAGGAACTGCGCCGGGAGATCCTTCAGAGAGTAGAGTTCCAACAGAGATTTCTTAACTATGCGCTTCTAACAGTGGGTTTAGTATTCGGTTTAATGTCGTCTACTAATGCTGATTGGAATGATGTTGCTCCTTGGGTACTATTATTATTTGCGTCCATTTTTGTGTTACTTTCATTCTGGTGGTCTAATGAGGAATTGCAAATTATATGGTTAGCTACATATATTAATAGAGAACTGGTACACAAAATCAGGCTCGCGATTGGGGATGTACAGGTCCTCAGATGGGAGGATTTCCTAGCACAGCAAAGAAGAAAAAAAGCCAGTCGTTACTTCTTTGTTGCCCCTCTCGGACTGGAATTTCCGCTTGTTGTTGCAGCCGTCCTTTTGTTTGTAGTATTTTCGTTGATTTATCCAGACTGCGCCGGGGTATCGAAACTTCTTTGGTTTTTGTTTTGGGTTGTCGTAGTGTTATGGTTTATCGCGATTTTTGTTAGGATATCTACAAACTTACGTTACCTCAGCATATCCCCAAAGCAGAAAAGTCAATATGAAGATACATAGGGAAATCAACCTGTTTTGATAGAGGACAGCGGTTGGGCTGAATTACTGCGGAGCTTTGGGACGCAGACATCGGCTGGAATTAAGTCATTAGAAGTTTTATGGTTTGAACCCTCGGGAGAGAAGTGTTTGTCTTCTGAGGGTCTCTTTTGTTAAAACTGTTCGCGGGAATTAAAGGGATACGCCTGCCCCATAGGGGGTACTTTTTCTGTGGCCAAAAGCCTGGATTCCTGTTCCTTCGACTAAGCTCAGGACAAGTTTCACAGGAATGACACGATAAATCGCCGCGTCAATAGACACAACCCGCCGAGTAAACCAGCGGCGTAAATATATATTTGGTGAGTTGGCCGGATCGAGTTTAGCGGGGAAAGACGATATCATCAATCCAGGCGGTATCATCGCCTGCAGAAATGGAACTGTCCTTTGAATATGTCCATTCAAAAATTCTCCTGCCCGCTGTTACGGGGAAGGCCACTTCGTCCCAATCCTCCTCGCCCGACCAGTTGCCCTTTTCTACTCCGTCAATATAGAACTGTAGAAGGTCACAGCCCGGCTCCGAAGAGACTTTGCGATAAAAGCTTATATTTCCGGAGACGCAATCAAGTTCTATCGTCAAGGCGGAACTTTCGTCGTCTTCAATGGCACCCGCTCCGGCACAGTAAGTGCCTGTGTGGCTTTGGTTGGAAGTCACAAACCAGTCCGCCTCACCGGAAAGTTTCCAGTTGAAGTTGCTGAAATCGCCTTGTTCAAATGTCTCTTTCAGCGGAGGTGAATAGCTGCCCGTCAGGCTGACGGTCGTTATTGTCTGCGGGCCGAGTGACAGCGGCAGCGACTGATCGAAAGTACCGAGGTAAGCGGTATGCTCCGTTTCGCTGGTCCGGTGTACGGAAGAGTCGTCCGGTGAAAAATCTCCCAATGAAAGCGATAAGTCGATATCGATATCCGAGACGTTGATGATGACAATCGTCAGCTCGTTGGCGTCGGGGCTGATAAAGGCTGAGATGCGCAGACCGGTCGAATCGGTCGAAGCTTCGACACGATGCCAGCCGGGATCGGTAAATGCAGAGTACTGCTTAAAGGCATAATAAATGGGATTGATGGTATAGCCGGGATTGGCCTGCCAGGGATTATCGAGTGTCACTAAGCCGCCCTCATCTCCCCAGAACAGGTCCCAATAGGAAAATGAACTGACGCCTTCATGGACGAGGCTGTTGTGCATGTGGCGGGCCAGGTTCAATGCTATACTAAACGGCGTCACATCGCAGAGGCAGGAATACTCCGTCTGGAACAAAGGCTTGTCGCCGTAGTTGGCGGCAAAATTCTCCATCGCCGGGACGAAAGAATCGGGGTTGTCATAGTCGCCATCAGCATAGAGGTGATGTGCATATCCATAAGCGTGACTGGGATTGATAAGTGCATCGATATATGCCCGTGAGGCACTGCAGCCAAAGGAATCAGGAGCGAGCAGCTTGGGCATATCAGTCATTCGTGAATCCAGCTCCTGATAGACTGCCTCGAAAGCGAGATTGTAGCCTGCCCATTCTGACGTTTCCACGGGCGCGAATTTGCAGGTTTCCCAGTCGGCCAGCCAATCCGGCTCATTTTGGATATTGACATAGTCAATGTCGATACCATATTTTGTATACTCAGCGAGACTGTCCGCCCACCACTGTGCGAACTCATCATATTGGTAGCTACCGTCATGATGCCGCGCAAGAGTTTCGCCCGCAACATTCTCGTTGCTCTTGAGATACGGCGGCGGCGACCAGGAGGAAATCATAATCTTGATCGGATGACCTAACGAAGCCTCCGCGGCCCGAATGATTTTAGCTGAATCGATTATGTTGCTGCTGGAGATATCATACGTGTTTCGTAACCGGTATATGTCGAGACCTAACTGTCCGAAGATGACATCATATATTTCATTTTTTTTGGGGTGGGCTGTCAACCAACCCTCATACCAGGCACCGGAGGCGCCAAAACCTTCGAGTTCCTGATAAACAGTACCAATATTCACAGAGCCGGTAGCGTCAGGTTCAGGCGGCCTGACTAACAACACTTCCGCATCATCGAGATAAAAATTAACATCTGGGGCCGGCCCTTCAAAGTAAAGATTCAACGCGCTGAGATTTCCCGTGATATTCAGAGTGAAACTTCCGGAAAGCAGAATCCATCGGTCGTTGTATCCTGTCGACGCGGCTACACGGTGATAATGAGTTCCATCTGAATCTTCTTGACTGATTGTTATTGCAATGTTGTCGCCGGAAGCATTCTGAAGGCGGACCCAGCCGGAGATTTTATATGTTTTGCCCTCTTCAACCAATCCAAGGATAGACTGCACTGGACCTTGCCAGGTTTCTTGTCTGTTGGAGGCTAATACACTGAAACTTCCGGTATGTACTTGATCATGGACCGCAGTCAGATCACAGCCCCAGTCCGTCCATCCTAAAGTGTTCCCAAACTCGAAGCCCGGATTGATAAGGAGATTTTCGCCTGCTTTTGCATAAGCGGGTATCAGGGAGATAATTAACAGTAAAAGAGAAAACAGCCGGAATTTGATATTTTTACGATTATTTATATTTGTCACCCTTGTTCCCATAGTGTACTGCTGTAATTATACGGAATTCCATATAGTGACATCAAGAAAATGCCGGAATTAATCTGTATACTTAAAATTAAAGGGATTTTTCTGAACCCTAAATTATGAATGAATTGAGCGTTTTAGAGTTTTATTTTAGCTCGACAGACCAGTAGGCATGGTCGAGAAATTGTTTCCAGCTTTTATAGCGTTCGTGACCGAGGTGGATGTGCGCCAAGGGATTGTGTTGAGGCTTGATGGGTTGTTTTATCAGCTTCATTCCCGCGTGCTTTGGTGTTTGGCCGCCTTTTTTGACGTTGCACGCCGGGCATGCACAGACAATGTTTTCCCAGGTTGCTTTGCCGCCTGAGCTTCTGGGGATAATGTGGTCGAGTGATAGTTCGCTGGTGGGAAAACGCTTGCCGCAATATTGACATCTGTTTTTATCTCTGGCGAAGATATTCCGACGGTTAAATTTCACTTCATTTCGTGGCAGACGGTCGTAAAATAACAGTCTGATTATTCGCGGCACGGCGATATAAAAATTCACCGTGGATACCCAATCATGTCCATCAGGCTCGAAATCACGCCTGAACTGGCTCACTTCGCACCAGCTTTGGAAATCATAATTGGAATAACGACCCTCTTCCAGCGATACGACCTCGGCAAGGTCTCGCCAGAGCAAAGAAAACGCCCGTCTGGCTCCTACTATGCGGATAGCCATATAGTGCTTATTCAGCACAAGAACATTACAGTCCAAACCTGATTGAAACTCTCCATCGCTCATAGATTCATGTATCTTATTACGTTTTTTATATTACGTATTTATATCCCAAAGGCGAATATAGAGTACACTCTAACCGGTAAAAACTACCTTTAAGTAGTATAAGTCGACTCTCTGTTGTGATTGTCCTTTTTTGGACTGGGTTAGGCAATAAGGGAATGAAAAAAACAAGATTTGTTTGCAATCTCCCCTCAAGCCCGCGATGAACAACAGCTTTACGACTCTTCTGTGCTTTCTGAGGCTGATTTGGCAATTACATTCTCAGCCCTGAGTCCCTTGTCACCTTCGACAATTTCGAAAGTAACAGGCTCACCTTCGGCAAGAGTTTTATAACCATTACCTGAAATATTTGAGTAGTGGACGAAAATATCACGGCCATCATCGGTAGCGATAAATCCAAAACCTTTTCTCGGGTTAAACCACTTAACTTTCCCGTCTGACATAAAACGCTCCTT
>CAZFOQ010000229.1:0-4369 GCA_964520535.1 uncultured Pirellulales bacterium
CGAGGCTGCCGATTACATCAAAGAGTCCTCTTTATTCAAGTCCATATTCACTTCCCTAAGGATAGCCCACGTAAAAGTTTACCGTTCTGACTTCAAAAAAATCATATTGTATCCCCGGTTGACACCAAGTCAAGACAAAACCGGCATTACAGACCGTGCGGGTGCGGCAGATGTTTGCCAAGCCGTTCAGTCAATATAGGAATTGCGCAGGTTATCGAAGAAGCCGCAAAAATGTGAAGAATGAATAGAACCCTTATCCGGCAATAATTGAGTCCATCCGGAATGAGGGTCTTGATACAAAGACTTTCAAACTCATCTTTGAATTTTTAACACTATTTTTCAAGTTCAGCACAATACGCAAGACGATTTTCTTCACTAACTTCTATTTGTGCAGCAGCATCGGCTCAGCCCGCTTCACGAACTGTATCGCAACGCCCCAGGGGTCGCGCAGCATGGCTATTTCATCGCCGCTCGATGTTATGGATACATCTCCAACAGGCGTCGCACCGGCAGTTATGAGCTTGTCTCGAATGCCTTTTACATCATCTACCATGAATGCGATATGAAGCAAAAGCGGATCCATCGAAGTGTAATCGGGTACGGCTTCGGGTGGATTGTGGTATATCTCAAGCATCATATTTCCTCCAGAGTCGGAAATAAAGTGCATATTGACCGGAGGAGGTCCTTTCCTGACGACCTTCATTCCTAGGTTCTGACAATACCATTTTGCCATCCCCACAGGGTCCTCAACATTTATGGCGACGTGTTCGAGACGTATCCTGCCCTTTCTTTTGGTCTTCTGTAACTCTTTGCCGACGACCCTATTGTTGTCTTGCCCGGTCGAACCTGCATTCATCTTACTGCAGCCGGCTACCAGCGTTACGGTGAATATTACAAACGCACACAGTAGGAGACCGAATCTAAATTTACGAGCCATCTAAATTTTCCTTTCGATTATATAGCAAGGTTGAAAAAGACTTAAGCACTCTAACAAAACCAAATTTTTCATTCCGAGCGCAGCCGAGGAATTTATTAAAATAATCCCGCGAAGCGGCTCCTCATTTTGAAGTCAGGTTTTGTTAGAGCCTCTTAATTCGCTAATATTTACCAATTTCACATCGCTTAGTAAACAGAATAAAATCCAATTTTTCTGATGTCTTTAACTGCAAAATGAGAATGGCAGGACCCGAACCTGCGACCTACAAATTAGAAATCCGTAATTGCCACGGTAATGCCTTTTTTGCAGAAGGTTATAGGTGTTTTCCGGCCAAAAATGGAGGTACGGCAGATAGACAAATAAACAACCCCGCACCTATTTCGGAATTCCAACTGACGATTATATTCGAGAGTTTTTTTATATCGAAATTTAAAATCAGAATCGACACCACCATCCCGAAATAGGTGCGGGGTTATCCGAAAGAAGTAAATGGCACATATACGCTTATTTTTCGGCATTTTTCGGTGGGAAACTGCTTAAGTTGAGTGTTTTTCCTCTCGATAATGATATTTGGACGCGATTGTTTGTTTATGTGATTGCTGTTCGTTGTACTGTTTTTGATATTGTGGCTGTTTTTATATTGGGGCGGTTTAACGGGGGGCCGGTGCGATCGCTGACCAGCCGCGGTTACTCCGAAGAAAGTGCTGCATTTGTAGGTGGCAAAAGGCTATACCACTGGACGACAACAGCGACAGCGATGACCTTAATGAGTTCAACAATTAACAGTTCATAGTTTAATTGTGATGCTCCAGGCGGGTCCCCTGGGCTTGGGGACCGACACCCATTTTTGTCTTTTAAAATAGGTGGCTGTACCACGTCTCCAGGATTTTTGACTAAAAAAGGGCCAACATTATGATGAACAGGATAAATGCCGACGTTGCTGAGCTTGCCCCGTTAGATAATTCAGGCAGAGAAGAAAAATATCTAACGGGGCTTGCGACAGCCAATAAGCAACCACAACAAAAAGTTACCGATGGCACCACGGGCGAAAAGAACTTCGCCGGTTTCAATAACAGGCCTGTGCAGCGGTTTCGGGAAAATGTCGTCTGGCTATTTGTCAAGATGCTGGTGATAATTTTCCTTTGTGAGGCCGCTATTACGGCGTTCCTGAATATACTGCCGCTGAAAGGCGATTATGGCATCTTTCTGAACCCGATTCTGTTAGCTGGATTGAGTACGCCGCTGTTGTATCTGTTCTTCGTCGGGCCAATACGAGATGCTCGGGAACAACGTAAGCAGGCGGCGCAAAATCTTATGTTGGCCAAAAAAGAAAATGAGGAAATTAACCAGGACATTATAAAGGTAACTGCAAAGGCTAATGATATGGCCGCCCAGGCTTCTCTGGCCAGTCAGGCCAAGAGTCAATTCCTTACCAACATGAGCCACGAAATCCGAACGCCGATGAATGCCATTATAGGCTTTAGCGAGGTGCTGGCAGAAGAAAGACTGACGGATGAACAAAGATATCATGTCGATATCATTCGAGAAAGTGCTGAGGACCTGCTGCTGCTGATAAACGACATCCTGGACTACTCCGAGATAGAGGCGGGTAAACTCGATATTGACATTGTTGACTGCTTCCTGCAACAGGTGCTTGCTGTCGTCGAATCATCAATGCGACAGGCGGCAAGAGAAAAAGGAGTGGCTTTTGAAATTCTACAGTGTGAAGAGCTGCCCGTACAAATACGCACCGACCCTGTTCGGCTGCGTCAATGTTTAATTAATCTCATAAACAATGCTATTAAATTCACTAACGAAGGGCACACCTATGTAAATGTTTCTATGCAAGAGGTCGACAGCAAACCATTTATTCGTTTTGACGTCGAGGATACGGGCATCGGTATCCCGGCTGACAAGCAGGATTCGATATTTGAAGAATTCGCCCGCCTCGACAGCAGTGCAGCACGCAGATTTAAAGGTACGGGACTGGGATTAGTTATCACCAAAAAGTTGGCGATTCTTCTTGGCGGAGAGCTTACTTTAACCAGCGAACCGGGCAAGGGCTCAGTCTTCTCGCTTACAATTCCAGCAGGTGTTAATGTCAAAGCCCAGCCATCCTTTAACAAATACAAGCCTGTAATCGATTTAAACCAGGAGATGGACACTTCAGAGACTACGAAGCAGGTTAAGTTCTCCGGTCGAGTATTAGTTGCAGAAGATAGTCAAAGCAATCAAGTGCTTATTAAGTTGCTGCTGGAGAAGCTGGGTACGCAGGTTACAATTGTCCCTGACGGCAAAGAGGCGGTACAGAAAGCACTCAGCCGGCCGTTTGACCTGATATTCATGGACATACAGATGCCCAATATGGATGGATTGTCTGCCACAAAAATCCTGCGGCAAAAAGGACTGAAAACGGCAATAGTCGCTCTAACCGCCTATGCAATGAGAGGCGATGATGAAAAGTGCATTTCCGCCGGATGCAGCGATTACATAGCAAAGCCCATCGACCGCAAAACTCTTTTGAAAGTAATTCGAAAGTATTTGCCTAAGAAAAGTGAGACTTTGAGCCAGGAAATTGATTCAGTCAAAGCCCAGGCGGATGAGCTCAGTCGGCTTTGCTCTGATGGGGCACCCCAACGGGCTAAATCAGCCGAAACCACAAACCAACAAGCTAACAAAATTCCGGTTGATTATACGGCCATCATGAAGGCTTACGGAGATGAAGATATTATTAAAGAGACTGCAAAAGTGATTTTGAAAGAGTACCCGCAAACCATAGATTCTCTGACTGAGGCAATAACAGATAGAGATTCAAAGAATATTTCGCATTGCGCTCACAAATTAAAAGGAGCGGCTCGACACATCTGTGCTATGCAGTTGTCAGAGGGGGCAGGCCGTGTTGAGCGCGCCGGAAACGAAAAAGACATAGATACGGCCGCTTCGTTATTTGGCGATATAAAAAGCGAATTTGAAAAACTAATGTCCTTTTTGTCTCAGCCGGATTGGATGGAAATAGCAAAACAGCAGCAAGAAAACAGGTAGGCAAAACAGTTGCAAACTTAATGAAAAACAGTTAAGCAAAGAATGTCCCTGTGAAATGTTTGATTGTAGAAGACGGTTTTGCCGCTCGCGCAACTGTATATTATTCGGAGCACAATCGCATAAGAGGCCGGGAACGGGGCAAAAAGCCTCCGGGCTCCCCTTTCGGGCGCAGCAGAAATAAAGGGAGCATCAGTAGTGAGCGGGGAAGGTTTAATTGGGAAGATGTTCGATGAAACTTACAAAAAGTCCGAACCGTAGAGAATTACTCAAAACTCTGGGAAGCATGCCCGTCATTGGCACGCTCTTATATCAATCTGCAAGAGGAAAATCGCAACACAAAGTAGATGCTGTAACCGGCCTTACTTTCGTTACAAGGTCCGACAAACAGGA